>CAZFAN010000001.1:0-21734 GCA_964516525.1 uncultured Candidatus Saccharibacteria bacterium
ACATTTAACAAACTTTCTTGAGGATTGTCAGATGATTGTTCTTCTTCTTTTGATTTAAGAAATACTGTCATAGACGCTACTTCGTCACCACTATTTGGTTTGATAATGCGAACACCTTGAGTGTCACGACCAAGTTTTTTAATTGAAGATAATTCAGTTCTTAGTACAATTCCTTTTTTGCTTACTACAACAGCATCACCTTCAGTAGAATAAATTACTTTGCTACTGACTAATTTTCCTGTTTTTGAACTAACTTTTGCAGCACGTAAGCCGATACCGCCTCTTTTTTGTAACGTAAATTCTCCAATCAAAGTCCTTTTTCCGTAACCCTGTTCGGAAATAGTAAATATTTCTGCATGTTCGTTTTGTATAACATCAGTTGATATAACAATATCTTCTGTTCTTAACTTAATTCCTCGGACTCCGCCTGCACTGCGACCCATTGGCCTAACTTCTGATTCATTGAAATGAATAGACTGCCCGCTACGTGTAATAATCGATATTTCATTTGAACCATTAGTTGCAAATACCCAATTTAATCGATCTTTGTCTTGGAGTTTGATACAGATTAGTCCACTTTTGCGAATATTGCTAAACTGATCAATTGTGGTTTTTTTAACAACTCCTTGCTCAGTTGTCATAAACAAATATTTTTCATCAGTAGTTTTCTTGCCTGTAAAACACAATGCTGTTGTAACTTTTTCGTCCGGTTTGAGTTGTAAAAAATTAACTAGAGCTTGACCTTTTGCCTGACGGCCTGATGCAGGAATTTCATAGACCATACTATTAAAAACACGACCGTGATTTGTAAAAAATGAAATATTATCGTGTGTCATTGCCACTAAAAGTTGCAAAATAGTATCTGATTCTTTAGTGTCCATACCTGTCTTGCCTTTGCCTCCGCGTTTTTGAGCTCTATAAATTGATACTGGTACGCGTTTAATATAATTATCTTTTGTAATGGTAACAATTACTTGTTCGTTTGGTACAAGGTCTTCGGCACTAAATTCTTTAACACCACCAGGCATGATTTTACTTCTACGTTCATCTTGATATTTTTCTTTTGTTTGTGATAATTCGTCTTTAACGATACCTAAAATTTTAATTTCTGATGCTAAAATCGCTGTCAAATCTGTGATTAATTGTAATTTTTCCGCTAGTTCATCTTCGATTTTTTTGCGTTCCAAACCAGCTAGAGTTGAAAGTCTCATTTCTAGAATAGCTGTTGTTTGTGCATCTGAAAAACCAAATTTTGCAATCAAATTTTTATAAGCGATGTCTTTAGTAGCTGATTCACGAATAGTAGTAATAACTTCATCAATATGATCTAGTGCTTTTTTTAAACCTTCTAAGATATGTGCTCTTTCTTTGGCGCGATCTAGGTCAAATTGTGTTCTGCGAGTAACCACAATTTTTCTGTGTTTGATAAATTCTTCCAGGATATCTTTTAAAGTTAAAGTTTTTGGCTGAATGCCATTTACTAAAGCTAACATATTAAAATGGAAAGATGTCTGCAAATTGGTAAATTGATAAAGTTTATTGAGAACCTTTTTAGGATAGGCATTTTGTTTTAATTCAATAACAATACGAACACCGGATTTTCGATCTGATTCATCACGAAGATCAGTAATACCTTCAACTTTTTTAAGTTTGACTAACTCAGCTATTTTGACAATAAGTTCAGCTTTATTAACTTGATATGGGATTTCTGAAACAATTATTCTAAATTTTCCGTTTTTATGTTCCTCAATATTTGCGACCGCTCTAATAATGATCTTTCCTTTTCCTGTTCCATAGGCTGCCTTGATGCTATCTGATCCGTAAATAATTCCTCCTGTTGGAAAATCTGGCCCTTTAATATATTCCATTAAATCTTCTGTTGTAAGATCTGGGTTTTCAATTAATGCATTGATGCCGTCTACCAATTCACCTAGATTGTGTGGTGGAATATTAGTTGCCATACCAACAGCAATACCAATGGTTCCATTTAATAATAATTGAGGAACTTTTGCAGGTAAAATTGCTGGTTCTTGACGAGTTGCATCATAGTTGTCTATAAAATCAACTGTATTTTTATCAATATCAGCAAGCATTTCATCGGATATTTTTGCCAGACGGGCTTCTGTATAACGCATAGCAGCTGCACTGTCTCCATCCATTGAGCCAAAGTTACCTTGACCATCTACCATTGGATAACGCATTGCAAATGGTTGAGCTAAGCGAACCATTGTTTCATAAACAGCTACGTCGCCATGTGGATGATACTTACCTAAAACATCACCAACCACAGTCGCTGATTTACGATATTTTGTACCTGGTTTAAGGCCTAATTCATGCATGGCGTACAAAACACGTCTATGAACTGGTTTGAGCCCATCTCTTACATCTGGTAAAGCACGAGCGACAATAACGCTCATTGCGTATGCCAAGTATGATTCCTGCATTTCTGTCTCGAGAACTCGTGGCTCTAATTTTCCAATATGTTTATCGTCATCAATTGGGATTTCTGATTGTTGAGATTTATTTGTATCATTCATAATAATAAATTAATTTTCTTTTTATCGTCAATTATCATTTTATATATCGTTAATGTCTTAGATATCAAGATTTTTAACTAGTTGAGCATTTGACTGAATGAATTTTTTTCTTGGTTCAACTTCACTACCCATTAACATAGAAAATATTTCATCAGTTTTTTGTGCATCCTCCATCGTAACTTGCAATAATATTCTTGTTTCTGGATTCATTGTAGTATCCCAAAGTTGTGTTGGATTCATTTCTCCTAAACCTTTATAACGTTGAACATTTATTTTTTTGTCTTTTGGATATTTGGCTAAGATAGCATCTTTTTGTTCGTCATTGTATGCATAAGTTTTGTGTTTACCCTCGGTTACTGCATATAATGGTGGTTGAGCTATATAAACATATTTATTTTTTATGAGGTCTGGAAAATGCCGGAAAAATAAAGTTAGAAGTAATGTACGAATATGGGCACCATCGACATCTGCATCGGTCATAATAATAATACGGTGGTATCGTACTTTTTCAATTTTAAATTCATCTCCAACTCCGGCACCAAGAGCAACAATTAAGTTTTTAACTTCATCAGATGTTAACATGCGGTCAAGACGTGCTCTTTCAACATTTAAAATTTTACCTCTGAGTGGCAAAATTGCTTGAAAAACACGATCCCTTCCTTGTTTTGCTGATCCACCTGCTGAATCACCCTCAACGATGTATAATTCTGATTTTGATGCGTCTTTTTCAGAGCAGTCAGCAAGTTTACCTGGTAAAGTCATGCCTTCTAAAGCTCCTTTACGAATGACAGTTTCTCGTGCAGCTTTAGCAGCTAATCTTGCTTTTGCAGATAATGCACATTTTTCAATAGTCTTTCTTGATTCTTGCGGGTGTTCTTCAAAATATGTTGTTAAGCCTTCATAAGTGGCCGCATCAACTATTGAACGAACCTCGGGATTACCAAGTTTGGCCTTTGTTTGACCTTCAAATTGTGGTTCTCTTAATTTGACCGATATAATTGCAGTAAGTCCTTCGCGAACATCATCACCTGTTAAATTTTCACCTGAATTCTTGATAAGTTCTTTCTTTTTTGCATAGTCATTAATACTTCTTGTCAGAGCTGTTTTAAAGCCAGTAAGATGGGTTCCTCCGTCTGGGTTTATAATATTATTTGCAAAACATAAAATACGTTCGTTGTAATCTTCTGTGTAAGCCAAAGCAATTTCTACAAATGTATCCCCTTCTTGTTTTTGAAAATATACAGGGACATCGTTGATTGTTTTTTTGTTTTTATTTAGATGTTTAACGTATGTAGAGATTCCACCCTCAAAATAGAAACCGTATTCAATTTTATTTTCAGGATTTCTAGCATCAACTGCTTCAATATTTATACCTCGTGTTAAATAAGCTTGGTTTCTTAATCTTTGTAGAATATAGTTCCAGTCAAAATTGGTATCAGGAAAAATTTCTGCATCTGGCTTAAATAAAATTGTTGTTCCGCGTTTTTTTGTCTGGCCGACTACTTGAATTTTGTCTGTTGCTAAACCGCGTGCGAAATTTTGTTGATATATCTTTCCATCTTTGTGGACTTGGGCTGTTAATTTCTCTGAAAGTGCATTTACTACAGAAACACCAACACCATGTAACCCACCAGAAACTTTATATCCATCACCACCAAATTTTCCTCCGGCATGAAGTTTAGTTAAAACTGTTTCTAAGGCTGATAAGCCAGTTTGCTTATGAATGTCTACTGGGATACCACGGCCGTCATCTTCGACTGATATTGTATTATCAGCGAGTAATGATATAGTAATCTTTTTACAAAAACCAGCCATTGCTTCGTCGATAGAGTTGTCGACAATTTCCCAAATAAGATGATGCAGACCATCTTTACCGGTGCCACCAATATACATACCTGGACGTTTTCGAACTGGTTCTAGTCCTTCTAAAACTGTAATTTGTTTTGCGGAATACTCTTGTTGTTTTACATCAGTGTTTGACATATTTTTTTAATTAAATTAATAACACTCTTGAAGTGAATAACTAATAATTATAGTATATCATTTTTAAAATATTGGCAAACTGTTAAAAACTTTTGTCTACTAAAAACATACCTGAAAAAATTGTTTTATCGTTGAGGCTTATATTGATATTTTGATTGATAGCCCCTGGCTGTTTTTGTAAATACAATTGATATTTTTTTTCAGTAATATTATTTGGAAGTTTGTAGGTAATATTGATATTAGTTGTTTTTTCTGGATCTACTGAAGTCCATAGACGGAATAAATTTTTATTATATTTATCTTGAATCTCAATATTATTTTTAATATCTACTTCATCAATAGTTGCCTTCACAAGTTCTGATCCTTTTGGTGTTAAAATTGTTGTAAAATTTTTATTAGTTTTTTGAGTATTTTTATTAGTTTTTTGAATGTTTAAGATAGCTGTGCAATCTAAACCGCATTGTATTTTATAAGAAATATTCTCTGAAATATCAAGACTGGTTTTATCGGATCCTAAATTTGCATTGTTTATATACAAATAATCATTATTTGTATCAATAATTTTGCCACCCCAATTGTTATTTATGATTGTTTTTTCACTATTAGTATTATAACTATATAATAAAATATTTTTATTTTGCAAAGATTCAAAAATAACATTTATTAATGCCGGAATATTTTTTATATTTTTTATTCTTGCAAGTACAATTGGATACATATCTTGAAGAATAGTTTTTGGTTCGTGAATTGAATAATTGTCTTTATCTTCGTAGTATGTATTTTCAACTTGGTTTTGAACTACTTCATTAAAGTTGTTTTCATCAACTATAATATTATATTTAACCATTTTAATAGGGCCAATAATATGTAAGATTTTTTTAAATAGTTCTGTGTCGATTGCTACGATTGTATCAACTTTGACGCCTCCTTCTTGTTCATAAAACCAAGCAATTTCCGTGGCAGCTTTTGGAAAATCAATTGTCCAATTACTATCTCGTAAAGCTAAACCACTTTCAGGAATAAATTTGGCTAATACTGTATCAGTTGGCACTATTTTTTGCTTATAGGTAAAATCATTATCCCTTTTATAGATATTTGTATCATAATAAAAATTATTAGGAATATAATATTTTGTCTGAAAAGTTGCGATACTGCCAATAAATCCACCTGTTGGGCGAATTTCAGCATTGTTTTGCACTAAAACTAAATGCTTTCCATGTTTAAAGATTTGAGCAATTTCGAATAAATATTGCACTTTTTGATTTAGAAAAATACATCCAATAATAATAAAAACAATTGACAATATCAGTAATAGCAGATTTTTATTTTTTGTTTTTTTTGATGGTCGAACCGATTCTAGTGGTATTATCTTGCGTTTTGCAATACTGTCAATTGTTTTATTTGCTTTTTGTTTGATATTTATATCATCAAACATATTATTTATTTTTTAGTACGGTACATGTATTCAGTGAAATATACTAAACCAAGTCCTAAAACTAATGACGCTATAATAGCGATAAGTACGTTTGTTGCTGTTTCTGGTTTTTGTCTAATAATAATTGGGTCAGAAACGTCAATATTAGCATTCGTAATCATATTTGTAGAAACTAATTCGGCATTTTTTTCTTGCATAAATTCTTTAGTTGCAGAAATAAGTGAACGAACATAATCTTCATTTGTTGAAGAAACACTAATTTGAATGGCTGATGGATCAAGTTTTTTAGCTATAATTAATTTGGAATATTTTTTTAAATCTTTAACAGGGATATTTTGATTTGCTTTAGTATAAATACTTGAAACGTAAGATGGATCCTTAAGCCATGAAATAATTGTATTTACATAAATAGTGGAAGATTGTAATGAATAATAATTATCATATTCATAAAAATTTGTTGCTTGCGCATTCTCCTGCGGCTTTATAAGAACATAAGCAGTTAACGAACCAACATAAGTATCTTTTTGCGAAGCAGTAAAAGCATATGTAGCAATAGTAATAACTAATATTGTTACTACTAAAATCCAAATTCTGCGTCCTAAAATTTCTAAATATTCTCTGAGTTGCATAAAATTTACCTTTCTAATTTAATGTTTAGCTGACATAACTTCATCAATATACTTTTTAATTTTATCAATAAATTGCTTTTTTTCAAATTTTTTTGCTTGTAAAATTGCATCATTTTTATTAAATTTGTTTGCCTCGTATTTTTTAATTGCACCAATAAGGGATTCTTTGGTTTGTTCTTTAAAAAAAACTCCAGTTTTTCCATTAATAATTGTTTCGGTAGCGCCACCTTTGCCATAGGCAATAACTGGCCTGCCAGAAGCCATTGCTTCCAATGGCGTGATACCAAAATCTTCTTCAGCGGCAAATATAAATGCTTTGCATGTCGAAAAATATTTTTTTAAAGCATTGTCACTTACTCGGCCAACAAATTCGATATTTCTTGAAGTAGCTATTTTTTTTAGATCTTGTAAACCATAGCCATCACCTGCAACAATTAATTTTTTATCTTTTAATATATTGAAGGCTTGTATTACAATGTCATTTCTTTTGTAAGGAACCATACGTCCAGCTATCAAATAAAAATTTTCTGTATTAGTGCTTGGTGAAAAGTTATCAAAATCAACGGATGGATATATCACCACTGAGTCACGATGATAGTATTTTTTTATTCGTTTTTGTACTGTCTTGGAATTTGCAATAAAATAATCAGGGCGTTGAGCTGCTTTGTAATCCCATTTGCGCAAAGATTTAATAACCGGAGGCATAATTGGCTGAATAATTTTAGGTATACCAGCGGTCTGAATATAAAACTTTGATTCTTGCCATAAATATCTAGTAGGCGTATGACAATAGCAGACATGAACAGTTGGTTTTTTTGTAATAACGCCTTTGGCAAAGGCTGAAGCATCAGATAAGACTAAATCATATCCAATAAAATCAAAACTTTCTATTGCTTTTGGCATTAACGTCAAATACCATTTATATTTTTTAATTCCAAGAGGCATCTTTTGTAAAAATGAAGTTTTAATCTTGTATTTTCCAAAATATTTCCCCATTTTTTCTTTATCATATACTAAAGTATGGATTGTTGCGTCAGGAAAAATCTCAAGAATTGCTTCTAGTACACGTTCGGCACCACCGTATTGAGTTAAAAATTCATGAACTAAAGCTACTTTCATAAATTAAATATGTTTGTGTTTTCTTAACATTTCTGCTGGAGTTTTAAATAAGGTTTTAAAATCCAACCATAATGACCAATTTTCAATATAATAAAGGTCTAATTTAAATTCATCTTCAAATGTCAAATCAGAACTACCAGATGTTTGCGCTAATCCTGTTACCCCTGGTTTAATTTGAAATAATTTGAAATGTCGTTGTTCATATTTTTCAACTTCACGAGGCTGATGAGGTCTTGGACCAACTAGACTTAAACTTCCGAATAGAACATTGAAAAATTGGGGTAATTCATCAAGTTTGTATTTTTCAATAAAAGTACCAACTCTAGTTTTTCTTGGATCTTGTGCTATTTTGTACAATGGACCATGCTTCAAGCTTTGTTTTTTAATTAACTCTTGTTCATAAGCAAGAGCTTTCTGGCTGCCATATTGATTGCCAGTACAATATTCTATCCTCATATATCTAAACTTATAAACGTAAAATGTTTTTCCGTTGTTGCCAACTCTTTCATTTTTATAAATAATTGGTCCTTTTGAGTCAAGTTTAATTGCTACGGCAATAATTAACATAACAGGAGAAAATAGGATAATTAGAATTGAAGAAAAAAATATATCAAAAATTCTTTTTGCAATTGATCCCCAACCCTCAAGCGGAGTTCGACGAAAGTTAATGATGGGAATACTACCTATTGTACTGTAAATCGCATTTGAAGCTTTCACTTGTAATAGATCAGGCACTTCTTTTAAAGAAATTTTATGATAATCACAAAAGTCTAGAATTTTATTCATTTTTTCTGTTGATAGAGCTGGATCGGTAGTAATAATTGTATCAAATTTATATTTTTTATAGATCGTTTCTAAGTCATTAACATTACCTAGTATTTTTATGTTTTCTGATTGTATCTGTTGGTTATCAACAGTAACGATCCCACAAAGTTTATATCCCAATGATGGGTCATTTTTAATAGAAGCTATGAGATCATAACAAATCTTTTTATTGCCAATGATTAATAGTTTCTGCGTTCCAATATTATTTTTAAAGCAAATAATCTGTATAAGTCTAATGATGGAACGACCCATATAGACTAATAAAATACTTAATAGCCAACTATAAACAATTACCAGTCTTGAAAAAAATGTCATTCTTGATAAGAACAACCACATAACCATAACAGCGATTGCCGTTGATACAGATGTAACAATTGCATACATCTCATTAATGCCGCGTTTAGGGTTTTGTAAATTGTAAAGGCCTTCAATAGTAAATATTATTATCCATATTGGTAAAAAATATAGCACAAAACGAATATATTCACCGAATGACCAAATATAAATAACTTCCGATTGTGATCGGATATAATAAGCCAATGCAAAACCCGCGATTATCATGATTATGTCGATTGGCAAAAGTATAATATTAAACCAAACAGTCGATTTCTTCATAATGTATGTATTAAAATAATAACATTTATAAGGTAATCTTTCAATATTATTTTTATATATACAAAAAATCCACATTTTTTAAATATGGATTTTTTGTTTACGTATATTTTATTTAAAAACTACGCTTTTTTTAACATTGGTAAACCTGTTCTAGCATTTTCCATTGTTGTGTAACCTGCAGGAAGTTCTTCAACTGGTGTTCCTTTAGGATTTTTTTCATCTTTAGTGAAGTAATAAATTGTTTGCTTACGTCCACCGCGTAGTGTTACTTCTTTGTTAAAAAGATAGTAAGTAGCGCCTGATTTGTTTGATTTTACTGAATATGGCATTCTCAATCACCTCCTTCCTTCCTCTTTCGAGGTAATAATTAATTTTACTTAATTATGTATCCTCGCTAATCTATTGTCAAGGTTAGGACAGATAATATTTTTTTAAACCTGTTAACAGGTTTAAAAATAATTAAACTATTTTAAATGAATTATTTTTTCCACAGCTTAAACTGTAAACAATATTAAAAAAATAATTATAATGATTATTTTTTTAATTAATTATTGTTTCTTTTTCAAAAGCGAAAGGGTGGAAAATGTATGAACCAATCATTGGTAATAATAACCACAAAACCACCACGACAAGTATTACAACGAAAATAAACCCAATACCGACAGCAATTTTGGGCCCAAACATATAATCGTTATTGCTTTTTGAATCTTTATTTTGTGATGAAACATCACGATTACTCATAAAAATATGAATAATATTATTTCTTCTTATCTAATTGTTTGTTTACAATATCTAAATATCTAATATTAAGAACTTTCCAGTAACATTCCAGGCTAAGCCTATGCAATTGACCAAGAATTCTATCTTCATCGGAAGATTGTAATATGTTTTTTGTATGTTGCGAAATACACATCGGAATATTACGATTTAAAATTTGCAAGCACCTATCTCTTTCAAAAATTAATTTATCTCGGGAAAATTCAGCAATATGCTGTTCTTTTTCGCCAATTTTTTGGTATAGACTATCGATCTCTTCTTGCTGTAATAAGTCAAACTGATTTGACATACTTATGTGTTATTTAATATTTAAAATTGTATCAATTTTACTTTTGTCAAATCCAACGACAATAGTTTCTTTATTGTTGTCATCAGAAAAAATTGTAACTGGCACACCCAACTGACCTGATTTTTCCTGCATGATTTGTGCTTGTTTAGGATCATTGCCAACATCAACTGCCTCGTATTTGATATTGTTTTCGTCAAAATATCGTTTAAGCATAACGCAATATGCGCAAGTAGGGGTTGTGTAAATTGTTACTTTCATAATATATCCTTTCTATTTAAATGAATCTGAATGTTGATTTTTTATATCATCCATTGTTGATTGCAGCTTAGTGAATTTATCATTAAGTTCGCTAATTTTATTAATTGTTTCTTGTGCTTTTTCTGTATTTTTATCGTTAGAATAATTGGACACATCTTTAAGATATTTACATTGTTGGATGCGTAGCTCTTCAGCCTGTGCAGATAAATCTTTAAACTCAGCTAGCCAATCTTTATCTTTCATTTTAGTGGCTAAATCTTTTGATTGTTCGGATAAGCTTTTTGCCTCAGTAAATGAATCATAACATCGTTGCCCTTTTTCTGCTGCTTCAGTATATTTTTGATTGTTAAACAGTTCTATGCCTTCTGAGAATTCTTTAAAAGCTGACTCGCTAACAGTTTGGTGCTGTGTTGAAATTTCATTGTATTGTTTAATAGTAGCATTGCTTGTTGAGCAACCAAAAAACAAAGTTGCTAATGACAGAATAAGAATTATTTTTTTATTCATAATTATATATTATATTATATATTATTTTACTTTTATTATAACAAATATTATACCAATACAAAGCGTTATAAAGGCAAAAAAAGAGTATTTATCAAAAATATATGAAGTTGATTGTTTTTCTAATAAAGTAACATATCCAGATTTCATAATTTTTGTTTCGATAATATTGCCTTGATCATTGCCATTTGTTGACACCCAATCGTGGATATTTTCATCGTAAACATAACCTTTAATGTTCATGAAGCTATCTTCGGATATATTATTTAATATCTTTTTTGGTATCATCAATGGTATTTCTTGACGCGCAAAATTTAAATCTTGACCAGATGCTTCATCTGTTAAGGTAATTTTATAAACTTTTCCTATATTATTTTTTAATGATAACAATTCTATTTCTTCTGGTTTTGCAATTTCACATGTGACTCTTGTAGCATTTTTAAAGATATCTTTAGCTATATTTAGATATGCGTCATCTCCACAATACACTACGCCTGTACTGCTTGATATTGTTGAAGTTAAAGCATGGCAAATATTTACATGCAAAAAACATCCTAAAAATAATATTGTGATAATTGATAATATTTTCTTCATCTTTATCTCCATGACCCGAAAATTATTCTTTTATCATAGCTTGAAAATGATATCTTTTCACCTACTAATAAAGGAAAAAACCATATAAAAAAACATGCAGCTAAGACCAATACAATTGCTACAATAATTTTTAAATATTTATTTTTATATAAATTTCCTAAAAAATATGCACAAGAAATAATTACAAAAGGGATCATGGGAATAAAATGATAATAAAAAGATTCTCGTTTAATAATCATCCAAGGGATAAGATTAAAAAGAATTGTTAAGATTACCAATAAAAGTGGCATATTTTTCTTTTTTATTATGTATACAATATTAGCGAAAAATGCAATTAAAGCAGTCCACAGTATAACAACATTACCAACTTCAACAATCCCAATTACATCAGAATTTGCATTTTGTTTAAATTCAATCCATATTGGGCGTGCATCTAAGATCCATTGATACCATTTTGATGCATATGGATGGGTGCCTATTAAATTTTTATGAAAATTAAAAGCTTGTAAATGCCATGTCGTAAACGATTCACCTTTTATAGCATCGGGAATAAATAACAAAATGTACGGTAGAACGATTGTACACGAGCAGAGAATAATTTTTGCAAAAATATTATCAGAGAAAGTTTTAACAAATAAAGTTCTTGTTTTTTCGTCTAAACAAATAAAAGCAACAAACACTGCAAAAGTTGCAGCACCAGTCCATTTAACACAAACGGACAAGGATGCAAAAAATAAACTGTAATATAAATAAGTATCTTTTTGTATTTCTCGATATCTCCAAAAACATATATATGCTGGGACGGTAAATAAAACAATAAAAATATTAATAAGCGCATAGCGTGATTCAATAAAAAATGATGTTTCTAAAAACAATAAAATAATTGAAAATAGTGCAACTCTTTTATCTTTGAACAATTCTAGTGCTAAAATATATATTGAATAAAGTATTATAGCGCCAGCTATAACCTGAAAAAATCTTGCTCCATATATAGAATTATTAAATAATGATAATCCAAGACTAATAAATAACTTACCAAGTGGTGGGTGTACGTCAAAAAAATAATTTCCAACTAAATAATCATGACCAAAATTATAATAATATATTTCATCAAAAACCTGCCAATCTGGCCATGACAAATTGTATAAACGCAAAAATAAGGCTAATGTAATTATCCCTAAAACAATTAATAATGTTTTATCTTTTAATATTTTTTTCAACATAGTTATTTATTTTATATAAACTATGTTAAAAATATCACTAACTAGCACATTCCTCCTTATTCAAATCTATATTCTAAGTATATGATAATAATAACTTTAGTCAATAATTTATCTTTTTTTACCAAAATTTAACTTCATTGTCATAATATAGTCAGATGAAAATATTTTTGCAGCAATAAAAATAAATATTACACACAATATTATTTGATAAATAATGCCATAATACACAAATTGAGTATTACCTAATAAAATGTTTGGAGCAGCTAAAAAAGTATGAGAGAAAGGAATTAAATAAATTAAATATTTAATAACTGGTGAAACGGTATTTATATCAATAAACATTGTTAAAAAATATGGTATTAAAACCAAAATCATCAATGGTGCAATAACCCCTTGTGCTGCTTTCGCATCTTCGGCAAAAGCCCCTAGTATCATGGCTATCGATAACGCTACTAGTATTCCAAAAAATAAGGTTATTCCTAAAAGAATATAACTACTTACCGTAAATGTGAGCCCAAGCTGTTTGGCAATTTCTGTAGTATTTTGATCTGCTAAAGTTCCGGATCCAGTTATACCATTCATGTAACTACCAAACCCATACATATAAATACCAGCCATCAATAACGCTACTAATGCGGCTGCAACCATCTTGGCCGAAACAATTACTTTTCGATCGACTGGGGTGGAGAGCAGCGTTTCCAATGTTTTATTTTCTTTTTCAGTGGCCACGGCCGTTGCGATCATTTGTGATGCTAAAACAATAACTAAGAATAATATTATTGGGATAAAGGTTGTTTGACTTGTCACGAAATTCATAATTTGGCTAATATCAGCGTTAACATCTTTATTTTTAACATTTACAATATTGGTTGCGATAATCGGATTTTTTATTATATTACTATTTATATTTGGCATATATTCTTTCATCCAATATGAAGAAATGTCTTCATTTATTATGGCAATGCTGGAATTTAACGTTGCAGTATTTTGTAATGATAGTAATGAAAAATTTTTTATCGGTGTTAGGGTCTGTATATTTACATGTTCATGATTATTAATTTGCTTTTCAAAACCTACTGGTATAAGTATCCCCGCATTTAAATTATTATTTTTAATCTGTTGCATAAAACTTGTGCTATCGGAGGCATCTAATTCTACAATGTCAACGTTTGCTTGTTTTAAAGTACTTAAAACATTATTTGAAGCAGTTGTTTTGTCCAAATCAAGTAAAGCAATTGTTTTTTGTTCCTGACTTTTTTGACTTTCCTTTCCCATAAAATTTCCAACCAAAGAAAAGATTACCATTACGGCAACGAACGGAACTATTAATTGCCATGTCAAAAGTTCTTTTATCTCTTTTTGTACCAATACTAAAAATTTTCTCATTTTACCACCTTTAGAAATACTTCTTCTAGATTAGCTGCTTTATATTTATTTTTTAGATCTTGAGGCTTGCCTATTTCATGAATTATGCCTTTATCGATAATTGCGACTATATCTGACAAAAATTCGATTTCTAACATATTATGACTTGATAGAAGAACAGCCATGCCATTTTTAGCGTAATCTTTGATAATTTTTCTAATTTCTGTGGCATTTATAACATCTAATCCACTTGTTGGCTCATCGAGAATAGCTAGTTTAGGATGTGTCATAAGAGCACGTGCTAACATCAGTTTACGAGTCATACCTTTACTATATGCTGACAATTTATCATTTAATCTTTCAGCTAATGTTGAGATTTTACAACCTAGATCATAGAACTCATCTTCTTGTTTCTTATTATTGGCATATAGTGCAGCCATTAATCTAAGATATCCAAAACCAGTCAAGCGTTTGTAAGCACCTGCTTCTTCTGGTAAATAACTAATTAGGTTCCTTACTTTTTGAGCATCTTTGACTGTGTTTATGCCAGCAATTTTAATACTACCAGAGGTTGGTGTGAGAATTGTTGTAACCATTTTTAGTGTTGTTGATTTTCCTGCTCCATTCGGACCAATAAGTGCGAATATTTCACCTTTGCTAACACTAAAATCAATCCCTTTAACTGCTGAAAAGTTGCCATATTGTTTATATAAATTTTTTACTTTAAGTATCTCATTCATATTTTATATTTTAGAAATAATAAACGCTGTTATAAAACCTAAAACTGTCAGGAGTCCTATGCTGGAACCTCCTTCTTCAAATGCTTCTGGCATCATAGCGTCGGCTAGCATAGCCAACATTGCTCCAGCAGCAAAAGCTTCTATCACACCAATAATATTTATATCTAGCTGATTGAAATAACTATAACTAATAATTGTAATAAAAGTACATACTACTGCTACTACAAACCACATAAAAATAATAGATTTTCTTTTATATCCTTCTTTTAAAAGTCCGGAAACGGAAGAAATTCCTTCAGGAAAATTTGATAAAAAAATTGCACATAGCATAAGTACACCCAGTCCTTTGCCACTAAAAATTGCTATGCCTAAAGCGACTGACTCTGGTATTCCATCAAGAATTGCTCCTAAAACAATAGCTTGTCCATTTGTAATATGTTCAGTTTTAATATGTTGATGTTTTTTATGTCTGCGACCGCCGGCCTTATGAATTAGATAATCTCCTAAAATAAATATTAATCCACCAGATAAAAAACCTACAATAACCGCGTCAAATCCTCCGTGGTCAAATGCACTAGTCATGAGCCCAAATGTCAATGCACAAATCAAGACTCCCGATCCAAATGCCATAATTTTGGCGATTGTCGTCTGCCTAAATTTAAAAAATAGACCTGTTGTTGATCCAATTACTAAGCCAAATCCACTTATTATTCCATATAATAATGCTTGTTCCATAATGTAAATATTATACTATATTTTTATAATAAAAAATAAGTAGCCCTTGCGGACTACTTATTTAAGTATATTAGCAAAATCGAATAATTATCTTCGATCTGAACGTTCTTTTAGAGGACGAGCAATGCTAACTTTGATTTGACGACCGTCAACATCTTTGTCATTTAGCTCTTTAACTGCTTTATCAGCAGATTCGTCATCTTTCATTGTAACGAAACCGAAACCGCGAGAACGGCCAGACATTTTGTCAACAATTACTTTTGCTTCAACAACTTCTCCAGCAGGTGCAAAGATTTCTGCAAGTTTTGCATCATCTACTGCAAATGGTAAGTTGCCTACGAACAATTTGTTTTTTTCTTCCATGATAATACCTTTTGATATTAACATTTATATATCATCGACCCGGTTAAATTTCCAACCGGTCTTTGTTTTTGTCAAAGATGCAGCGGGTACTTTTGTAACCTTAGTAAGTATTATACACAAAAATGGTAAAAAAAGCAATCAATTTTGTCAAAATTGCCTTATTTATGATAAAATAATATTAGAAATAATTAATACTATACATTGTTAAGATGATGTATAGAGGAGGTGTAAAATGGAAACTTTTACTGCAGATCCTAGCATGACGGCCAGTTTTGATTATTCAACAACAACTGACCTTTATGGAGGAAATTCACTACAAGCGTAGGAGACCCTACTGCTATGTTGGCCCTTTTGGGTGTCTATCTAATCCCAATGATAATTTTGGGAATTGCTGTATATGTTTTTACAGCTTTAGCATTTATGAATATTGCTAAAAGAACCAACACTCCAAATGGTTGGTTAGCATGGATTCCTATTGCTAATTTGTACCTTATGACACAAATTGCTAAAGTTCCATGGTGGACTATGCTTGTTATATTATTGGCATGGATTCCAGTGCTTGGATCTTTATTGGTTGTTGGTGTGTCTATCTGGTGGATGTGGAAAATTTGTGAAAATTGCAAGAAACCAGGTTGGTGGTCATTACTTATATCTTTCATCCCAATTGTTAATTTAATTTTAATTGGTATACTTGCTTGGGGTAAAGAAGAAAAATAAGATATTATTATTCTATTTAAAAACGGTTATGGTATTTCATAGCCGTTTTTTTATATTGTTTTTTTTATATTTTTCTGGTAATCTTGTAAAGTAAATATTAATATTCCGGGATCGTCTAATGGTAGGACATTGCCCTTTGAAGGCAAGTATCTAGGTTCGAATCCTGGTCCCGGAGCCAATAAAAAAACACCTATAAATAGGTGATTTTTTAATATTTTCAAGTGTTATGTAAGCCAGATTCTGTTTTTATTTCATAAATGAAATAAAAGACAATAATCTATCTAATGCGACAGGATTCATATAATACCTAGATAAGCAACTATTGATATTATAGAACCCACCTGTCTTGCTTTACGTTAGGGTTGCACAAACAGCTGTTGCCAGCTGAGCGTGTGAGCTTTTACCTCACATTTTCATCCTTACTCAAAATGAGCGGTTTGTTTTCTGTTGTCCTTTCTCGCGTCTTGCGACGGGTTGAGTTACCTCAACAACGTTTGCTTATTAAAGTCTGGACTTTCCTCTCTGATAAAATCAGAGCTATTGTCTGTCTACACTTAAAAATACGTGCTAATTATAACAAAAATATGTATTTTTTTCAAGATAACTAGTCTAATATTTGTTTGATAAATTTACCCGTAAGAGAGTTCTTATTTTTACTTATTTCTTCCGGTGAACCAGCAGCAACTATTTGTCCACCTTTCATACCCCCTTCTGGTCCAAGATCAATAATATAATCTGCACTTTTAATAACATCTGAATTATGTTCAATAATTATTACTGAATTGCCTTTATCGACTAAAGCTTGTAACACAATTAATAATTTTTTAATATCTTCAAAATGTAATCCTGTTGTTGGTTCGTCAAGAATATATAATGTCTTGGATGTATCTTTACGTCCAAGTTCAGTAGCTAATTTAATACGTTGAGCTTCACCGCCAGATAATGTTGTGGCTGATTGTCCGAGACGAATGTATCCTAGACCAACGTCTTCAAGCACTTTAAGTTTATGATAAATTAGTTTATGGTCAGAAAAAAACTTTAGTCCTTCAGTTACGGTCATTTCCAATACTTCGGCTATGTTTTTTCCCTGTAAAAATCCTGTTGGGGTATACAAAACATCCAAAATTTCTTTATTATATCTTTTTCCACCGCAAACAGGGCAAGTAATGTAAGCATCTGGCAAAAAATACATTTCAAATTTTAAAGCCCCATCACCTTTGCAAGTTTCACAGCGTCCACCTATTACATTGAAACTAAAATGTCCTGTATTATATCTACGCGCTTTTGACATTGGCAAACTAGTATATATTTCTCTTATAATACTCAGAATACCTGTATAAGTTACTGGATTTGAACGAGGAGTTTTGCCGATTGGAGATTGGTCAACAACAATTACTTTATCAATGTTTTGTGTACCTAAAATAGATTCGTGTTTTCCTGGCATTGACTTAGCATGATAAAATTTTTGTTTTAATGATTTTGCTAAAATATCATTAATTAAACTTGACTTTCCAGAACCAGAAACTCCGGTAATACAAACTAAATTATTTAATGGAATTTTAACGTCTATATTTTTTAGATTATGTTCTTTGGCACCTTTAATAGTTAAACATTCTTTGCTTATTCTGCGTTTATTAGGTGTACTTATTAGACGGTCGCCACGTAGGTATTTTGCTGTTAGTGATTTTTTAGATTTTAAGATATCTTCATATGTTCCAGAAGAAACTATCTCACCACCAAATTCACCTGCTCCTGGTCCTAAATCTATAATATGATCAGCAATTTCAATAGTTTGACGGTCGTGCTCTACGACAACCACTGTATTTCCTAAATCACGTAGCTTTCTTAGTGTATCTATTAATTTATATTGATCGGAAGGATGAAGACCAATTGATGGCTCATCTAAAATATAAATAACACCTGTAAGATAAGCGCCTAGTTGTGTAGCTAATTTAATACGTTGAGCTTCACCGCCAGATAATGTTTGGGATCCTCTGGATAAAGTTAAGTAATGCAGTCCGACATCTTCTAAGAATGAAAGTCTCTCAATAATTTCTTTAATTAAGGGTTTGATGATTTCTATGTCTATGTTTTTAAGCAATTTAACATTTACTAAAAAATTTTTTATATCAGTAATAGACATGTCGCATAAATCAAATATATTTTTATTGTTAATTTTTACAGCCAATACCTCTGGCCTTAATCTGGCACCAAGACAGGTAGGACAGATCGTTTCAACCATATATTTTTTAATTTCTTGCTTAACATAATCAGATTGACTGTCTTTATATCTTGATTCTAAATTTTCTATTACACCTTCAAAATATAATGGATTTGAATTTTCTAATTCTTTAGTGCCATACAATAAAATTTCTTTTGCACGTGTTGATAATTTTCCAATCGGTGTGTTTAGACTGAATTTATATTCTTTAGCTAATTTTCCTAGTAAAATTTCATATTTTTTAAGATAACTAGTCGAACGACTCCATGGCCGAATAGCGCCTTCCAATAAAGTTAATCTTGGGTTTGGAATAATTAATGCTGGATCTATAACCAATTTTTTTCCTAAACCTCTACAATCAGGACATGCCCCCTCTGGACTATTAAATGAAAACGAGCTAATTGTCAGATCAGATGATACAAATTGACAATCAGGGCAATAATACTGTGCTGATTTTTGTTTTTTGTTATTTTTGTCTTTAATGACTTGTCGTTGTAATTGCTGTTTGCATCTTGGACAATAATGGATGCCGGCTCTGGTATAGAGCAATCTCAAATAATCATAAATATCACTCATAGTCGCGATAGTAGATCTTGGCGACTTAATCCACGAACGCTGATCGATGGAAATTGCTGGTGATAAACCTTCAATATGATCAAACTCTGGCTTAGGAATTGTTCCTAAAAATTGTTTTGCATAGTTTGACAATGACTCTATATATCTACGTTGACCTTCGGCAAACAGTGTATCAAACGCCAATGATGATTTGCCAGAACCAGAAAGCCCGGTAATAACCGTAATCTTATTTTTTGGAATAACAACATCAATATTTTTTAAATTATTGACTCGAGCACCTTTAATAATGATATTTTTATAGTTTTTCATATATTAAAAATTATTTAAAATTCCTGCGTATTGTACCAGTTTAAATTGTATTTTGCAAGTAGATAATTTCATAAATTTCCACTTGCATGTTTTGCTTTTGAAATATATATTATTAAGTAGAAAATAAACAATAATTTTGAAAGGATTAATTTATGTTTGAGTCAAAAAGCAAACCGATCGAAGGTCCAGGCACTGTTGTTGGAGCGAATGTAAGACTATCAGGAATATTAAGCGACATAAATGATATAAATATTCATGGTCAAGTTGAAGGCGAAGTAATTTCTGAAAAAACCGTAATTGTTGCAAAAACAGCCTTTGTTAAAGGACCAATTCATGCAAAAGTTTTATCTGTTGCGGGAAAAGTACAGGGAGATATTGCTTGTTCAGAAAAAGTCGAAATCGTTGAATCAGGCGAAATTTCTGGAAGTATTACTACAAATGATTTAGTTATTAAATCCGGAGCAATTTTTAATGGTAAATGTAAAATGAAGTCAAATATTACAGAAAAAAACAATGACAACAATACAAAGCAAGAAGAAAAAAATATTCAAAAAGAACCTGTAAAATCTACAAAGGATTTCTTTGATAAAAAAATTAACGAAAATGATAAAAACAAAAAATACGAACTTGAATAAAATTAATTTATTTAATTCTAGTTATTAATCTGAATTATTATTTATGTATTATTATATATTCGGTTCGCCGAAAAATTATTCCGAAAATAAATTACAAGAAAAAATTAAATTACAACTTACCACACTTGGAATTTCTGGCGAAACAACTTTAGTGTCGCCTGCCCGCTCAGCAAGTGAATTGGCGCTAATGGGAGTAGAAAAAGGATATTCTACGATTGTTGCTGTTGGCGGAGACGAGTTAGTCAACGAAGTCGCTTCAAATATACAGGGTAGAGATGTTGTTTTGGGTGTTATACCAATAAATACTAGTGACGATATTTATAATTTAGTAGGAACAGCTGATTATAAACAAGCTTGCGAAGGATTAAAAAAACGTCGTCTTAAAACAATAAACATGGCTTGCCTAGAACCAAATGTTAATTTTTTAACAAAAATAGTTATTCAAAATAATAAAAAACTATCGATTAAAGCTGAGATCGATGATTTTTATTTCACAGCACAAGCAGAAAAGATTATTATCGATCATAATCTCAACGTAGAACTTATAAATAGTAATGAATCAAAAAGTTTTTTTAGTGTTTTTAGTAAATTATGGTCTAATAATGAAAATATCAATAACAATAGTTATTTCAATGCAACCAGGTTAAAATTACGTACTCACGAAATATTACCAGTGAAGATTGGTGATTTAACAGTATCAAAAACTCCAATTACTGCATATAAAAAACCTGACGCCTTGAAAATTATTAAAAATTATAGTAATATGTAATAGATTTTTATAATTATTTTATAGAAAGGTCAAAAATTAAAGACAATTCATTGTTAATTAATGAAAAGATCAATTCGGACAATGTAACATTGATTAGCGAAACAGGTAAATCGCTAGGTGTTATTAGTTATGATCAGGCTATGTTGCTTGCTTGTGATAAAGAAATGGACTTAGTGGTAGTAAATCCAAACGCTAATCCTCCTATTGCAAAAATTATTGATTATGCAAAAGAATTATATAAGCAAGAAAAAGCAAAAAGGAAACAAAAAGCTAAACAGCATACAATTGAGTTGAAAGAAATTGCTTTAAGTATTAAAATTGACAAACACGATCTTGAGACCAAAACGAAACGTGCACAGGAGTTTTTAGCAAAAGGTAATAAAGTTCGTGTTTCAGTTATGCTACGCGGTAGAGAAATGCTATTTCAAGATAAGGCATATTCTATGATAGATATCGTTAAAAATAATCTAAATGCACAGTACGAACAACCTATTAAGCGAGAAGGAAAAAGATTTA
>CAZFAN010000002.1:0-20752 GCA_964516525.1 uncultured Candidatus Saccharibacteria bacterium
TAGCTTCCAATTTTCTCCTCAGACAAAAATCAACGGTCGTTATGATATTATCCTTAAACACGAAGATAAGATTAAAATAGGGGATTTTAAAACTTCAAATATTGGCACACAAAAACAGGCTGATTCGCGATTAAAAAATAGTAGACAAATGCTTCTATATACTCTAGCGTATTTTACTCAATATCAAAAACTACCAGATGAATTATCACTAATTTTTATTGGCAATGATTATAAAACAAGCTTAAAGCCAAATAATAAAACCTTAGAAAAAATTACTAAAGACATTCAAACTGCAGAAAAGGGAATTATTGCCAATGATTTTACCGCTAAACCATCCAAATTTACTTGTAATTTCTGCGCTTATAAATCCATTTGCCCTAAAAAACAAATCGGGGTATAATTTATTGTAATTACTCCTAACTCAAACAATTATGAGAAAAATGTATTTAGATATCGAAACTATTCCCGCACCAGGTAGCGATCTTGTGAAGCTTAAAGATCTATACGAACACAAAAAAAAGCGTTATGAAGAACAAGGTCAAAAATTTTCAAAAAAATTTCAAGACTTTGTAGGGGAAACCAATTTTTCTGGATCTTTTGGACAAATTCTTTGTATCGCTTATGCAATAGACGAAGAAGAAGTGCAAATTCTTACCGGAAAAGAAATCGACATCCTAAAAGAATTTTGGGCATTAGCTAAAAATGCTGACTTATTTATTGGTCACAATGTTATGGATTTTGATCTTAAATTTATCTACCAACGATCAGTAATTTTTCGCGTAAAACCAACCAAAGAATTATGTTTCGCACGCTATCGAAGCTTTCCGATTTACGATACATTACGAGAATGGCAGCATTGGGGTGGAGGCAGTGGGCTAGACTCACTTGATGCACTTGCAAAAGCCTTTGATTATCCAACATCTAAACAAGGCATCGATGGCTCTCAAGTATATAGCTATTATCAAGCAGGAAGACTCGAAGAAATATACAAATATTGCAAAGCCGATGTAGTTCTAACACGTCAGGTTTACAAACGCATGACATTTAGTGAATAAATTATGACAACCAAGGAAATCATACAATTTACTCCCAATGACAATGAAATTAAAGATAGTCCGATATATACCGAACCTATCAGACCAGAAACAAATCAAATTCCACCGATGTGTCATAAACCTAAAAAAGTAAAACCACTTCCTCCTCATGTACTTAAAGCATACAGAATACCTCCTCCGGAAGAACTTACTCACGGAAATATTTATGATTCTAAGAAAAAATAAATCGACTTGAAGAAAAAAATTTGCTATAATATAAATGTGTATTTCGCAAGGTACATAAAAAATATCTCCCAATTGGGAGATATTTTTAAATCATATTTATATTATTCCTTGCAGTCCTTTATAAGCCAAATATATACCAAATCCCAAAAATATTACCGATACTATATATTTACCATATTTTGTCAAAAATACATTTACAGGATCCAATATTTTTTTAGCAGTAGCAGGTGCAACAGCATACAAAACAGCGGGCAACAATATTGGCAAATTAAAAAATATTGATTCTATTACTAAAATAATTGTTTTGTCAATAGTTGATATTTGCGCTTGACCAACTTCTTTAGCAGCCGTTATATCAAAAATCACCGCATCAAAGTTGGTAATACTTAAAATAAATCCGAGCCCCATCCATAACCAAATACTATTTTTCTTATCATTAAATTTTGTCTTATTTTCATTATCGTTTTTAACCAAAGTGATAATTCCAAAATATAAAAATACGCCTGACAATACCAAATCAACAATATTATCAATTATTTTAGTCCCGGTTAGGTCTTTGATTGTTTCACCTAGTGATAAACCTATGACAATGATTGCCACAGATGTAATCACCGAACCAACTAAAAAAGCAAGCGTCTGTTTAAATCCGTCTTTTTTCGATAACAACACCACAGATAATGCCAATAGTCCCGGGCTTAGTGTCGAGGCTAATAATAATGGAAATACTTTTAACAAAGTTTCAACCATAGTTTTATGCTACCAAAAAATGTATAATATATCTATGCAAACAAATACAATCATTATTATTATCGCTATTGTTTTATCTTTAGGCGCATCAGTACTAATCATTTTACAATATCTAAAAAAACTAGAAAAACCGCAAACAGATGAACAATCACAACGTCTAATGTTAGAGCTTATGAAGGAATTGCGCGAAGAAGTGCAAAACTCCGGTCTAAAAAATCGTAAAGAGATGCAAGAACGTCTAGATCGTATCGATGATCAACTCACCAATGGCTTAAAAAACTCTTCGCAAACCTTACAACAACAGTTTTCACAAAGCGCTAAACTAATTCGTGAAGTAACAGGGGAGCTGACTACTTTAAAAGAAACCAATAAACAAATTTTGGGTTTTTCAGAACAATTACAAAGCTTAGAAAATATTTTAAAAAATCCTAAGCAAAGAGGTATTCTAGGTGAATATTTTCTCGAATCACTACTTGGACAAGTTCTTTCTCCAGACCAATACAAAATGCAATACAAATTTCCTGATGGAGAAATAGTTGATGCTGTAATTTTTCTAAACAATCAGCTAATACCAATTGATGCAAAATTTTCCTTGGAAAAATACAATAAAATGATGGAAGAAAAAAATCGTGATAAACGACTAGAAATTGAACGAGATTTTAAAAATGACGTCAAAAAACGTATAGACGAAACATCCAAATACATTAGACCACAGGAAGGTACTTCTGATTTTGCGCTGATGTTTATTCCTGCTGAAGGCATATTTTACAATCTGTTAATCTATAAAACTGGATCAGCTAACGTCAATACACAAAATCTTATAGAATATGCTTTTTCTAAAAGAGTGATTATTACTTCACCTACAAGTTTTTTTGCTTATTTACAAACTGTTTTACAAGGTTTAAAAGCACTAAAAATAGAACAATCTATCGAGCTTATTAAAAAAAATATTATCAACTTATCCAAACATCTTAATGTTTATCAGGAAAATATGACCAAACTCGGCAACCATCTAGGCACAACCGTAAATAGCTACAATCAAGCTAGTCGCGAATTTACAAAAATCGACAAAGACATATACCGTATTACCAATGGCACCAACGGTGGTAAAGTTGAACTTAATTTACTTGATAAGCCTTCTAAAGAAGAGTAAAATTACCCTTAACTAACTTTTATAACATGATTAAAAGAAAACAAACACGAAAAGTAAAGGTGGGTAACATTTACATTGGTGGAGATGCATCTATTGTTGTGCAATCAATGGCCAATACCAAAACTTCAAATATACAAGCGACCGTCAAACAAATTCATGATCTTGAAAAATCAGGTTGCGAACTGATACGTATTGCTGTTCCAGATATGCAATCAGCTCAATGTATCAGCAAAATTAAATCTCAAATCAATATACCTTTAGTAGCCGATATTCATTTCTCGGCTGATTTAGCTATAGAATCAATCAAACAGGGGATTGATAAATTACGTATTAATCCAGGTAATATTTTTCCCAAAGAAAAAATTTCCGATATCGCCAGACTGTGCAAACAAAAAAATATTCCTATTCGCATCGGTATTAATGGTGGATCTTTAGAACCAAAAATACTAAAGAAATATCACAATAAAACTACTGCCGAAGGCATGGCCGAATCAGCCATTAATCATATTAAAATATTGGAAAAATATAATTTTAAAGATATTGTTATCTCTGTCAAAGCTTCCGATATCAATCGAACTGTTAAAGCCTACCAGATACTATCCGAACGTACAAAGTATCCTTTGCATCTTGGTATCACTGAAGCAGGAACGAAATTTAGAGGTACCATAGTGTCTTCTATTGGTATTGGCACATTATTACATCAAGGCATTGGAGACACAATTAGAGTTTCGCTAACAGATAATCCACTTGAAGAAATACCTGTTGCTTGGGAAATATTAAGTGCCTTAAATATTCGCCATCGAGGTCCACAAATTACTAGTTGCCCGACCTGTGGTCGCACAGAAATAGATCTTGTCAAATTAGCTCATGATGTTGAGCATATTGCAAAAGACTTTACCAAACCCATTCACATCGCTGTTATGGGCTGTGTAGTCAATGGTCCAGGCGAAGCTCGTGAAGCAGATCTTGCTATTGTCGGCGGAAAAAAAGTTGGACTAATATGTCGCAAAGGTAAAATTATTGCAAGAGTTTCAGAAAATAAATTACTCAATGAGTTTAAAAAAATTTTAAACAATGAAAATTAATCTTGCTAAAAATATAGGTTTTTGTTTTGGAGTAAATCGCGCATACAATATCGTCGACAAATTTGATAAATCAAAAAAACATATATACATACTCGGATCATTGGCACACAATCCAACAGTCGAAAAGCAAATAACCAAATGGAAGATTACAAAGATTGACGATCTATCATTGTTAAAAAAAGATGATATTGTTATTATTACTGCGCACGGAATTGATCCAAATATTATAAAAAAAATTAAAGAAAAAAAAGCCAACATTTTAGATACAACTTGCCCGAAAGTAGCCAAAATTCATGATCTTGTAAAAAAACACTATAAAAATAATTTTACAATTATAATTTTTGGAGATAAAAATCATAAAGAAGTAATTGGCATCAATGGAGCATGCGGACATCAAGCTACGGTCGTAGACTCATTAAAAGAAATTACTGCTTTTTTAAAAAACTATAAATCAAATAAACCAATATGTTTAGTTTCTCAAACAACACAAAATACAAAATACTATGAAGATATAAAGAAATACGTTCGTGAATTTAGTAAAAAAAATAATATTCGATACATAAGCTTTGACACTATTTGCCTAACGACACAAAATCGACAAACAGAAATAACCAGTTTGGCAAAACAAAATACGAGCGTATTAATAATCGGCGGTATTCATAGTGCGAACACTAAAAGGCTTTGTGAAATTTCCAAACAATATAACAAAAACACATTTTGTATAGATGAATTAAATCAAAAAGGGAAAAAATATATTGATAAATATATAATAAATACGAACGTAGATAGTTTAGCAATAATTTCTGGGGCATCTACACCAATAGACGAGATAAATAAAATTATTAATTATATTAAGCATGATAAAAGTATTATTTGAAAATAGTGATTTAGCAGTTATTGATAAACCAGCAGGATTAGTAGTATATAACCCACCTGGTAAACAGGATAACACGCTCGTTGATGAAATAATAAAAATTTGGCCGTCGATAAGAACAGAAAAGTGGCATGAATCTTTTCGCGCTGGTATTGTTCATCGTCTAGATAAAGACACTTCTGGACTAATAATTATTGCTAAAAATCCACAAACACAATTACTACTACAACAACAGATGAAAAGTCACAATATCCACAAATACTATACTTTATTGTGTCTTGGAAAAACACCAACAGATGGAGAGATAAAAACACAAACTACCAGAGATGCAAAACAATACAATAAACAAAAAATATCTTTAATGAGTTTTTCTTGGCAAAAGAACAAAGTTAAAGAAGCAATTACCAAGTACAAAACAATCCAATATTACAATTATCAAAACCAAACTTTATCGCTTGTTAAAGCACAAATTCTCACCGGTCGTACTCATCAAATTAGAAATCATTTTCACTACATCGGTTATCCTCTTATTGGCGATCAAATGTATTTTACTAAAACATCAAAAAATATCTCTTACGAGCTAAAAATATTTCGACAATTTTTGCACTCCACGACCCTTGAATTTAATTTGCCAGATGGTACTATAAAAAAAATATCATCTAATCTACCAAAAGATTTAGATGATATTTTAATTTCTTTAAAAAGGAGTACATAGACAATGTCGAATCAAAAGACCCAGAAAGATACTGATCAAATGGAATATTTTAAAAATTCCCTAAGATCATGCAAAAATCTGTTATACAAAGCCCACGACAAAAATAAAGAAGTAAAAAGCATCAAGATTAATTTTATTTTGAAAGACAGTCCAGTTGAAAATATCGCTAAAACTGTTATATCTTTTTCAAGACATGACATTACAATTAAAGAAGGCATAACTGATATATTAAATTGTTTTTCAATTGGTTTATACAAAGAACCATTGTTAAAAGAAAAATATATTAGTTGCACAATTGAACTAAACTGAATCATCACCAACTGTCCAATTTCTTGGACAGTTTTTTATTTGGTATTTGTTCGGTATAATACAATTATGCAAGATTTATTGTGGAAAAAACCCAAAAACTTTCAATACTTATTTCTAGATATGAATGCTTTTTTTGCTTCATGTGAACAACAAGCCCATCCAGAATTTAGAAACAGACCATTAGTAGTAACACCGACTGTCTGTGACAATGGATGTATTATTACTGCTAGTTATGAAGCCAGAGCTTACAAAATAAAAACTGGATTTACCGTAAGACAAGCAAGAACTCTTTATCCAAATATCATTATTCGTCCATCTGATACTTTTTTATATCTCAAATATCATCAAAAATTTATTCGTCTTATTTCTCAAATTACTCCATTTTACCAAGTCAAAAGCATCGATGAAGTTGTTATAAGAATAAGCCCTACTGATCAAACACAAGAAAATTCTTTGGCTTTTGGTAAATATATCAAATCACAAATTAGCCAACATCTTGGCGAACATATCACCTCATCAATTGGTATTGCTCCCAACCCATTTCTTGCCAAATTAGCAGCAGAAAGCAAAAAACCAGATGGGCTAACATTACTTTGTCTGGACAAACTTAAACATTTTTACAATACTTGTAAGCTTACTGATTTTTGCGGTATAAATTTCCGCATGCAAAATAGACTCAACCGCTACAATATTTACACCCCCATGGATTTTTACAATGCTGATATTAATATACTCAAAAAATATTTTGGAAAAATTGGCCAACAATGGTATCTAAAATTACACGGATACGACACTTTAGATGATTTCGCTTTATCTTTGCCGAAAACCATTAGCCAATCTCATGTTTTAGAACCACTTTGTAGGACTTGGCCTATTGCTTGGTCAGTTTGTCAAAAACTGTTTTTTAAAGCTGCCAAACGATTGCGTGAAGCTCGTCTTTGCGCAAAGACTATTGTTCTTCTTGTCAAAACTCTTGATTATACATACCAAAAACAATATTTTAAAACAGAATACATCAATGACAATTTCACTCTAACTAGATATTTCAAAAAACTTTGGGACAAGATCAACAAATACGATCGACCACTTAAAATCATTGTTGTCTTTACTAATTTATGTAACTATTCCACACCACAACAACAGCTTTTTTCTCATCCAAACAAGGAACAACATCTTTCGCATGCAATTGACAAAATCAATAATGCCTACGGTAAAAATAAAATTATCTCAGCTAGTATGCTAAAAAATATTAAACATGCACCAGATCGTATATCTTTTGGCCAGCCAAAGTTTTAAATATTTATCTTATCGGCTATAATAAAATTAATATTGTTATAACTTATATATTATGAGAAACACCTCACAAAGAGTAGGAATATTTGTTGATTTAGCAAATATTTATCACTCTGCCAAACATTTACACAATGCCAACGTAAACTTTGCAAAATTACTCAAACAACTAGTAGGGGACAGACAATTAGTTCGTGCAATTTCCTATGTTGTTTCTGCCGATCCTGCCAAAGAAAAAGATTTTTTAAAAGCTTTAAGCAAATCCGGATTTGAGATCAAGTCAAAAGATTTACAATCATTTCCTGGTGGTATGAAAAAAGGCAATTGGGATGTAGGCATGGCAGTAGATGCCATCCGTATGTCTTCCAAGATAGATGTTGCAATTATTATCTCCGGCGACGGTGACTTTTGTGATTTGGTTGAATATTTACAACACGAAGGATTGTTAGTTGAAGTTGTTGGATTTGATTCTTCCACCTCCAATATTCTCAAGGAACATGCTGACTCTTTTATAGATTTAGACAAATATCCAGACATGTTAATAAAAACAAATTTTCTAAATAAAAAACAATTTCCTCATGAATAAACAAACCAAAACAGTTATTTTATCAATAATCGGCTTTATTTTTACAATTACTCTGTGGTGGAGCCTCAAACATATATTTTTAAACTTTTCATGGACGTATTTTACTATTGCAGTTATAGCATTATTGTTTGGTTTAAGTTTCTGGTTGCTTTCTATCTGGCTGGGTAGCAAATGGATTACTGTTACCATCATGCTTGTTTCATTATTTTCTTTATTTATATTTTTCAAACTAACTTATCTTTATGCAATTGCTTTTATCATCGTCTTGATTGGTTTTCTTATCGCAGAAAATGTCATAGCCAAAGAAGAGGAATTGCGCAACAAGATAGAAGTTGACGAAGTAGTTTCCGGAGGACTTAGAGCAATTTTAGTTACTTTTTGGGTTTTAATCTCTGTGATGTTTTATTATTCACCATACTCTAATGTTTCCAATCTACCAGCCAACGACTTTATCAAAGACAAAGTATTAGCTTATTATCTACCAGGATTTAGTTCCAATCTTACACTTAATGATTTTTCTTTAACATTAGCAGCAAAAGGACAGGGGATTAGCTCAAGCTCTGAAGTCAAACAATATATTGCCAAACAAAAACTTATCATGTCACAAGATGATCTTAATACGCTACGCAATGCTTATCTAGAAAAATTACAGCTTGACCCAACCCAATACACAGGCGACGAAACAATTGGGTCAACTCATATTATCGACAAAATTATCAATGACACCCTCAATCCAATGATTAAAAAAATGGGAGTTGCCAGTAATATTGGAGCAAGCGTAATGTTTTATCTACTATTAAGTTGGTTAGTAGGTCAGATCGCATCTTTGCTTATTCTCCTTGTAACATGGATATTTTTTAAAATTTTTATTGCTACCAAATTTATCGTCATCAACAAAGAAATGGTAGAAAGTGAAAGTATTAAAATGTAATTAATCCCACATAGTGGGGAAAGGAGTAATATGGACAAATGTAAATGTGGCATGCCACTAGACGATGAAAAAAATCGTTGTAGCTGTCAACCAGGAGTATGTAAATACTGCTGCACTTGTGACAAAGATTGCAAATGCGGTTGCAAATCAGAAACTAAAGAAGAATAATCTCATCTCATATACTCTTAAAAACTCTTCCTACGGGGAGAGTTTTTTATTTTTACTTATTTTATTTGCTATGATATAGATATCACGCATACCTTAACATTATTAAGGAAGGTGTATTATGATTTTTAATGAATCACCAAATTTTGATGATGAAAAATCACAGATAGATTTTCTCATCAATACACTAGCTCAAACATACCGTGAACCGAGAACAATTCAAGAAAAAATACAAGAAAATACCGAATACAAACTATATAAATTCTATGACAACACTACATATTATAGTTTGCAATATCAAATTGCCCAATATTTAAATATTGGCATAACTGTAAGAAAAATTAAACAATGGTCTTTGAACTATCGTGAAAACTTGACAAAAAATCTGCCTAAACGATATGAAATTTTTTTAAATGATTCTGCAGACACAGATTGCGAATTTACTTTACAAAAAAATAAAAGCAACCAAAATGGTTTAATAGTCTACGACAGTAGGACAAGAATAGATAGTAGAACAAGAAATAATACCATTAAAGACTTAATTTTCCTGTACGAACTAACAAAACTCGACATCTTTCTTGAAATTATTCAAGAAGCAACAAACAATCTATGTCCGACAACCAGAGAACTAGCAATTAATTTTTTACAAAAACACAATACAAAAAAAGCAACAATTTTTACTCATATATTACTATTTATTAAAAAGATATTAACTGCAACCGCGAAAAGCTTTCATACTTTTTGCCAAATATTTTCATAACCCGCTTGAAGCGGGTTTTTCTTTATTTAAAATATAAGATATAATTATATTAAATAACATGATGCCAAATACACAAAAAACAATAAAAAGTCTTTGTATATACGGTGCATTATTCGCAATCCTATTAAGTCCTATCCTACATTTTCTATACGGATGGAGTGACGACAATCTTTTTGTCGGTCTATGTGCTCCCATCAATGAAAGTCCATGGGAACATATGAAGCTTGTTTTTACCCCCTTGGTTATATTCGCTTTTATCGAATACGTTATACTTAATGGCAAAGTAAAAAATTATTGTTTTGTGCTTCTTAAAGAAATCTGCACAGCCATCATTTTTATATTACTAGTATTTTATACTTATACTTCAATCATCGGTCATAGTATCTTAGCGATTGATATTTCATCTTATATCATCGCCATTATTCTTGCCAAATATTTTGGCTACCAACTCCTGACCGGTCAATTTGAACAATACGAATTTAACGGCATCAATATATTATCCATTTTTTTACTTACTACATTAGCAGTATTTTTCATATACGCAACATTCTATCCACCGCACATCAATCTTTTCTTAGATCCCGTTAGTCACACTTATGGCATTTATAAAATTCATTAATAGATTATCAAAATATAAGTAAATTTATATAGGGAGGTTTATGTCATCAAAAACATGGTTAATGATTGTTGGTGTATTGCTTATTCTTATGGGCATCGCTGGTATGATACCAGGATGGACACTTGCTACCGAGCCAATATGGCATGCAGTAGCCAAAGTACTTATTGGTATTATCTCTGTATGGGTATCAGCAGCAGATAAAAGAAGCTAATATCAAACTACAAAAAGCCAGATTAACACTCTGGCTTTTTTAGTATCAATATTTAATTGTTCAACAAATATTTGTCAAATTAAAGAAATCTGTTATTCTTATAGTTAATTTATTTGAAAGAAGGTGATTGCGTTGTTTAACAATGAAAAAATTGTACTTTGCGATCTCGGAGGAGTATTAACGACTAACCCATGGGAAGATTTTATTGAACACCAAACGATCAGAAATATTTTTGATGACCAAGAGTTGAGCAAAAAAGTTGTAAGAGAAGTTTTCTCGATTGTAGGCTATACCTACAAAGATCCAATCAAAAAAACCTATTGGACAGAAAAAGATTGTTGGGAAATATTTCTGGAAAAAGCAAAGCAAGAAATTCCGTCATTGCCAAAATGTGTTACAGTGAAACATTTGATGAAAATGTATTCACAGTACAATCATGGCATCCTGAGAACGAAGGTTATGAAAAGAATAATTGGTAAACATAAACAGAATAAAACCAAACCAATTATCTTTTCAAATAATACTGAGTTTTGGTTTCGTAAACAATTTAGCGAACTTCAACTGAAACATCTGTTCCTCGACGAAGAAGCAATTCTATCACATAGAATTGCCATGCCGAAAATTAAAATACTACTAGATAAAGATCTTCTTAAAAAACACATATTAGAACCTTATAAATGTGTACCAAAAGAAATAATTTACTATGATGATAATGCAGAATGTATCGACGCTGCCCACAATACGGGCATCAACGGTATATTAGTCTGTTAAAATCGTTAAAATTACCACCGCTACAATCACAGTGGTTTTTTCTTGTATTTCTTCATGCAATTAACTATGATAAAAATATAAATCAATCCTCTTTCTAACCATAAAATATCTACAATCTTATCCACTTATTTCCACTATTTTTCTTCTTGCATTTCGGAATTTGTTTGGTAAGATAAAATTAATATTAAATAAACCAATTTGTTTATGCAACAAACAAAAAATGTTTTTAGCAAATTCACAAATAAATATGAACTTTCTAAAACTCTAAAATTTGAATTGAAACCAATATTAAAAACCCAAGAAATATTAGAAGAAAATAACGTTTTTCAAAAAGACGAATTAATTCAAAAAAAATATCAAGAAACTAAAAAGTATTTTGATAGATTGCATAGAGAATTTGTTAGCGAAGCTTTACAAAATGCTAAATTATCAAATTTAGAAAATTATTATAAGATTTTGCGCAATACAAAAAATATTTCCAAAAATGCTTTGACTCAAGAGAAGAAAAACGCGGAAATAAGATTACGAAAAGAGGAACAAAGATTAAGAAAAGAAATTGTTGAATCATTTAATACAACTGCAAAAAAATGGGCGACAGAAAAATACACTGAACTAAAAAATAAAAACTTGAAATTTTTTGACGAAGAAGCTGTTTTTGAAAAAGTCTTATTAGAGAGATATGGCAAAGACATAGAAGGAAATTATATTAAAGAAACATTAATTTCAACTGAAAAAATAGATAAAAAAACACAGAATATAATAATCGAAAAAAAATCTATTTTTGAAGATTGGAAAGGATTTACAGGATATTTTAAAAAATTTTTTGAAACAAGAAAAAATTTTTACAAAGACGATGGAACGGCATCAGCAATTGCAACTAGAATTATTGATCAAAATTTACGTCGTTTTATAGAAAATATAGAAATAATTCAATTTATTCAAAAAAATTATCCTAATTTTGCATTTGACAATATCATACAAAAATATCAGTTTAATCTTGATGAAATTTGCAATCTTAATTTTTATGCCTCTCATTGTCTTCTGCAATCAGGAATTGATGATTATAATAAAAATTTTATAGGAGAGATGAAATATGCAATTAATCTTTATCGGCAAGCAAATAAAGGAGACAAGATTCCATATCTAAAAACTTTAGATAAGCAGATTTTAAGCGAAAAAGAAAAATTTATTGATGAGATTAAAGATGATCTTCGCTTGAAAGAAATTTTAAATGATTTCTTAAAAACCGGAGAAGAAAAAATAGGCATACTGAAAAATCTTTTTCAAGAGTTTATCGAACATCAAGAAAATTTTGACTTGGAAAAAATTTATTTTTCTAAAAAAGGATTTGAGCAAATTTCTCGCATGTGGACAGGTGAAACGATTTTATGGGAAGAAAGTTTGGCTGATTCTTTTGGAAAAAATGGTAAAAAACTAACTAAGAAAAAAGATGCCGGTTATTCTTTTCCTGATTTTATTCCGTTGGCTAGATTGAGAGATTCTTTGGAGGATATCTATAAGAAAAATGATCAAGAATTTTGGAAAGAAAAATATGGCGTAAGAATTGATAAGACAAAAAATATTTGGCAACAATTTTTGCAAATTTTTGAATTAGAATGGAAGGATCTTCTTGAAAAAGAAATTCAAACGGAAAAAGGTGAAAAGATAGTTGGATATGAAATATCTTTTAAAGAGCTTCGGAATTTGTTGAATGAAGATGAGTTTGAGAAGAACAAGGAAATGAAAAGAATTGTAAAAGAATTTGCAGATAGTTTTCTTTCTGTATATCAATTTTCCAAATATTTTGCAGTAGAAAAATCAAAAAAATGGGATGATGAGATTGAGTTAGAGGATGTTTTTTATCATCACCCGAAATTTGGATTTTTAGATAAATTCTATCAAGGTAGTTTTGATGCAATAATTACGCCATATAATTTATTAAGAAATTATTTGACCAAAAAGCCTTGGGAAAATGTGCAAAAATGGAAATTGAATTTTGGAGCACCATCTTTAGCGACTGGTTGGGATAGGGATTTGGAAAGTCAAAGAAGATCTATAATATTAAAGAAAGACGAAGAATATTTTTTAGCTATTTTAGAAAAAAACAATAATCATATCTTTAAAGATGAACAAAACTTAACACCGCAAAAAGGAGATGAAATTATTCATAAAATGTATTTTAAGCAACAAACGAATGTATTTAGGCAACTTCCTCGCTTTGGATTTCCCTATAAAATAAATAAAAACAAAAATCTGATAGCTGATGGTTTTAGAAATTTTGATGAAAATAAATTTAAAAAAAGAAAAGAAAAATATGGCTTAACAGATGAATTGCTTTTTATTAAAGATGAATTTGATTTATTTCAATCATCTAAAGAACGAGGTGATATATTTAATAAAGAAAAACTAGCTAAATTAATTAATTATTATAAAAAAATTATTGATGTTGATTATAGGAAAGTTTTTGAAGTAGAACATATTTTAGAAAAAGAGTATTCTGAACTAAATAGGCTTTATCAGGATTTTGAAAAATTAGCTTACGAATTAACATTTAAAAAAATATCTAAAAATATTCTAGATAAGTTTGTTGAAGAAAAGAAAGTTTATTTATTTAAAATTTATAACAAGGATTTTTCAAATAAATCTTCTGGAGGAAAAAACTTACACACGCTCTATTTTCAGTCTTTATTTAATATTAAAAACACAGAAGGAGAAAAGTTTTTTCAATTAGGAGCAAATGCTGAAGTTTTTTATCGTCCAAAAGCAATTGATGCTAAAAGCGTAAAAAGGAATTTTAAACGAGAAATAATTGAAAAAAAACGATATACACAAAATAAAATATTTTTTCATTGTCCCATTAAGCTGAATGCAGGAAGTGAAGGCGTTGGTAAGGGATATGATTCAAAATTTAATCGAAAGTTGAATGAATTTTTAGCAAATAATTCAGATATTAACATTATTGGAGTTGATCGTGGAGAAAAGCATTTGGCTTATTATTCAGTTATAAATCAGAAGGAAGAAATTTTGGATAGTGGCAGCTTGAATTTTGTGGGGGAAGGAAAAGATGGGAAAGCAATTAATTATCATGAAAAACTTGAGAAGAAAGCGGATGAAAGAGAACAAGCAAGAAAAGATTGGCAAACAGTGGAGGGAATCAAGGATTTAAAAAAAGGTTATATTTCTCAAGTTGTGCGAAAGCTGGCTGATTTGGCGATTGAGCACAATGCGATTATTGTCTTTGAAGATTTGAACATGCGATTTAAACAAATTCGCGGTGGGATTGAAAAGAGTATCTATCAACAACTAGAGAAAGCACTAATTGAAAAATTAAATTTTTTGGTTAATAAAGGCGAAACTGATGCGGAAAAAGCCGGGCATTTGTTGAAAGCATATCAATTATCCGCACCATTCACAACTTTCAAAGAAATGGGGAAACAAACTGGAATTATTTTTTATACTCAGGCAAATTATACTTCTAAAATTGATCCAATAACTGGCTGGCGTCCAAATTTGTATTTAAAATATTCCAACGCTGAAAAAGCAAAAAAGGAAATTTTACAATTTGACAAGATTGAATTTATAAATAATAGATTCGAGTTTACTTACAATTTAATGGAATTTATAAACAGTAACAAAACTATTTTTCCTCAAAGAATAAAATGGACACTTTGTTCTTGCATTGAACGATTTTATTGGAACAGAAAACTAAATAACAATAAAGGTGGATACGAACATTATAAAAATTTAACAGAAGAATTTAAAAAATTATTTAAAGAAAATAAAATTAACGTCAGCGAAAATATTTTAAAGCAAATTCAAAATATCAAAACTAAGGGAAATGAAAAATTTTTTGAGAAATTCATATTTTTGTTTAAGTTGCTTTGTCAAATCAGAAATACTGATAAAGAAGCTAAGAATTTAGATAATCAAGATTTTATTTTTTCTCCGATTGCACCTTTTTTTGATAGTCGCAAAAATAATAGAAAACATTTACCAAAAAATGGTGATGACAATGGCGCCTATAATATTGCAAGAAAAGGTATCATAATTTTAAAACGAATTTCACAATGGAAAAATGAAAATAAAAAAAATAGTTATCCAGACCTTTCTATTTCAAATACCGATTGGGATAATTTTGCTCAAAAATAAATAACGCATTGATTATTCTATTGCAAAAACAACTCATTAATTATATAATGGGTTGTTTTTAAATAAATATTTCTTTATGGAAACATATATACAAATATCAAAACTTAACGACTATTTGTTTTGTCCGAAATCGTTATATTTACATACAATTTATGAAAATTTTTCCGAAACGACTTATCATAGCTACAAACAAACAGTTGGAAAAATGTCTCATAATTCCATTGATTCTGGCACATATTCAACACAGAAAGACATACTTCAAGGCACACCAATTTTTAGTCATAAGTATAATTTAATGGGAAAGATTGATATTTTCAATCAAAAAACAGGGGAATTGATAGAAAGAAAATACCAAATAAAAAAGATTTACGACGGCTATTTACTTCAAGTATATGCACAATACATTTGTTTAAAAGAAATGGGCTTCAAGATAACAAAAATTTCTCTTTACTCAATGGTTGATAATAAAAAATATAATATACCTATACCAAAACAAAAGGATTTATTATTATTTCAAAACACCATTACAAAAATCTACAATCAGGATATCAATCTGTTAAATGTTAAACAAAATATTAATAAATGTAATAATTGTATTTATCATTCATTATGCAATATTTAAACGATTTTATTCAAAAACAAATCTTATTCATTTTTCCAAAACAAGACAAAACGAATAAAATTCATTTTCACAATGAAAATATAAGACTTTTAGAAGATGATAAACCAATCAAACAAATTTCTTGCCATAAAATATTAGCAATATTTATAATAGGTGATTTATCAATTACTACCGTGTTAATCAAAAAACTACAAGTATATGGAATATCTATATTTTTCATGAATTATAATTTTGAAGTAAAAGCGTGCGTCCATTCCAATGCAGAAGGAAATTATATTTTAAGACAAAAACAATACGTCACAACCAATGATTTAAGTATTGCTAAACATATTTTAAAAAATAAAATATCTAATCAATCACACCTAATTAAAACACCTAAAAATATTTTAAATAATTTATTAATAAAGGTTGATGGCGCAAAAAATCATCAAGAATTATTAGGCATAGAGGGAAATTATAGTAAAGAATATTTTTCAACAATTTTTAAAAATATAAATTGGAAAAATAGACTTCCTAGGACTAAACACGATATTCCAAATTATTTATTAGATCTGGGATACACCATTCTTTTTAATATAATTGATGCCGAACTAAGATTATTTGGTTTTGACACATATAAAGGATATTATCATAAAGTATTTTTTCAACGTCAATCCCTGAGCTGTGATATTATAGAACCATTTCGTCCAATTATAGATCGCCAAATAGTAAACTCCTATAATCTAAATCAAATTAGTGAAAAAGATTTCATCTTCAAACAAAATAGGTATTTTTTAACTTTTGAAAATTCTCAGAAATATATACAAATCTTTTCTCAGGCAATTATGAATTATAAAGAAGATATATATATTTATATTCATCAATTTTATAAATGCATATTCAATGAGTCAAAAGAGTATCCAATATTTAAAATTAAAAGGTAATTATGCTTATTTTGTCATACGATATAACAAATAATAAACTACGTTGTCAATTTTCAAAATATATCAAACAATATGGAGAAAAAATTCAATATTCGGTATACCGCATAAATAGTTCTCAAAGAATATTGAAAAATATTCAAAAAGAGATAGAATTTAAGTATAAGAAAAAATTCAAACCAACTGACAGTGTCTATGTATTCGAAATTTGCAAATCATGTAAATCCAAAGCATTAAAATTTGGTCAGTGTGTTTATGAAGATAAAGATGTTATAATATTTTAAGTCCTTTAATATTAAGTTTACAAATAGAAATTTGGTGGAAATTTTGATGTCGGTATTTTTTAGACAAAACCTTAGTCTTAATATTTTGACTAACCTGTTATCAGACCTGAAAGTCATTTATCATTTAAAGATAAGTTTGTATCTTTCAGGTTTGATAGCACAATATCTACTGTCTAATACCTATATTAAATTTCTACTTTTGTAGATCCCAGATATCTGTTAATACATCTGATGTCTAATACCTATATTAAATTTCTACTTTTGTAGATTATTTAGCACCTTTAATAATTATTTCTTGTCTAATACCTATATTAAATTTCTACTTTTGTAGATATGTAGTTGCAATAATACTTAATTTTAGTCTAATACCTATATTAAATTTCTACTTTTGTAGATGAACAATAACAAGCACTAATTTGTTACGTCTAATACCTATATTAAATTTCTACTTTTGTAGATTCAAGTGTATACCTATAATAATAACTTTGTCTAATACCTATATTAAATTTCTACTTTTGTAGATATATATTTATCTCCATCTGATTTGAAGTCTAATACCTATATTAAATTTCTACTTTTGTAGATTTCCCTCAGAAGCCATTACTAAAATTATGTCTAATACCTATATTAAATTTCTACTTTTGTAGATCATGCCATAACGTATTGCGTCCATACTGTCTAATACCTATATTAAATTTCTACTTTTGTAGATCGTCATCGTTTGTTTCTTTCAAATTAAGTCTAATACCTATATTAAATTTCTACTTTTGTAGATTAGTATTGGTATGCCATATATATTATGTGTCTAATACCTATATTAAATTTCTACTTTTGTAGATTTGATACAAAGTGGAATAAACTTCTCTGTCTAATACCTATATTAAATTTCTACTTTTGTAGATCCACCTGCCATTCTTTTCTTGTTGTATTGTCTAATACCTATATTAAATTTCTACTTTTGTAGATGGAATTAAAAGAGAAACAACAAAAGCAGTGTCTAATACCTATATTAAATTTCTACTTTTGTAGATGACACTAAAGCTAATAAAACAGAATTGTCTAATACCTATATTAAATTTCTACTTTTGTAGATGTATTGTGTTTTGTATAGTTCTTTTTGTCTGTCTAATACCTATATTAAATTTCTACTTTTGTAGATTAAGTGCTACTGTTTTTTAATTTAGATGTCTAATACCTATATTAAATTTCTACTTTTGTAGATTGCCACACAGCAACCTTATATGAAGCTAGTCTAATACCTATATTAAATTTCTACTTTTGTAGATTATTACTCGATGTTGCTAGTCATTAAAGTCTAATACCTATATTAAATTTCTACTTTTGTAGATAAGAATCATAATGCTCTATAATTATTAGATTGCTTATAAAAAACATTATATCTAAAGGAGGATCTTATGTCTCATGTTAAAAAAGTAGGGGAGAAGTACGTTTGCGAGATCTGTGGCAATGAAGTCGAAGTCACCAAAGTCGGCGGCGGCGAGCTTGTCTGCTGTGGCAAGCCAATGGCACTAAAGTCCCAAGAAGACTAATCCAAATAAAATAATCGCACCATCTGGTGCGATTATTTTTTAGTGTTTATTTATATTCTACAATCTTACTGTATCTTCACCAATTACTGATACTATTTCATCGGCATAATTGTATATTCCAACTTTTGTTTGTGTATCTGGATTGGCATCTTGTGGCTTAATAACCACAAAATCCATAGTTGTCGCATGTGGATTTCGATCAATCCAAGTACCAGAATTAGCATAAATTGTTTTTTCTCCAACATGATTGGTAGAGACAATAAGTCTTGCAATATGTGTATGACCAAATACAACAATTCTTTTATCTGACTTTGGATTGCTAAAATATTGCACAGATGCTTGAGCATCAGACTCATTGGGATCTGCTACCAATTTTATCGCACGATCAGTTGGAATCTCAACTGACACCTCATTGAACACTTGTCTTTCTTGCCAGTGATCCTGAATACCTTTATAAAGATTTACATCTATCTGACCATTTGGTATTGATTGATATGGCAACAAATCATTAACAGTATAAGTTTCACTAAATCCATCTATATTGGTAACAATAATCTTTTCATCAAATTTATTTGTGATAGGAAACATCTTAAGCGTCCATTGCCAATCTTTCCAATATTCATACAACAAATCTTGACTTTCATCACCAGAAATATTTTTAGTAACTTCTGGAATAATATTGTCTGATGATTTGCATTGTTCAACAACATGCAATGCAGCTACCCGAGTAAAAAAATATCCCGGTGGCATGATTGAGCCAGGCGCAATATCTTTATGAGAAATAGGATCTGGCGCACAAAAGAAATTGTATCGATGTCCATGTTCAATTGCCACTTGTGGCAAATCAATAGGGGAGTAAGTTCCTAGTCCAAGCTCTTTGTCACGAGCTTGCTTTATACCAGGCAGTACAGCTGCAATTTGCTCTGGTTTGACCGTCAGGTCATGATTGCCAGGAACGTAAGTTACTATTATCTTGCCAGATTGAATAATACTATTGAATGCGTCCATTACTTCTTGATTTGTCTTAGCAATACGTCTTACAAAATCATTCTGATCCTTGCCATGATATGTATCAACTGTCGCTGGCACAAACCATTCATCAAACAAATCGCCAGCAATCACCAATTCTTTAATATTTGGTGAATTTTTTACTTTTTCAAGAAAATTAACCAAGACTGTTTTATTTTTATTAAACTCTGCATACTTAAGATCTGCTCCAAGATGAAGATCGCTTATTATGACGACCAAATCTCTTTTGCCTCTATCGCTTATGAAAGGATCTATTTGCACATTATTCATTTTTAGTACCTTTCTAATATTTATTTATTAATCTTAATATATCATATTATCTACCGTTAAAACATTAAATACACTTCAAAAATTTGCTATAATAATTTTACTTATAATTAATAATGAGGGGAGTCTATGTCAATCGTATCCGAGTCAGAATTTAAAGGCAATCCAATGATCGTGCTAAAAATTGATGAAAATGATAAATTTCCATTTCAATTTGGCGTCAAGAAAGCAAAACTTGTCCTAGAAAATATTGATGCGATCAAATCATTTGTCGACAAACACGATAAAAAATAATTGTTAGTCTAGTCAAATCAAATAAGCATGGCTTAAATTGACCATGCTTATTTTTTATGTTAAAATTTAAGGTCATTTTATATCAAATAAGGAGGAAAATAAAATGGAAAAAACAAAGATCTTTAACACAACAAGCGTAGT
>CAZFAN010000003.1:0-17854 GCA_964516525.1 uncultured Candidatus Saccharibacteria bacterium
GTTATACGGCGGAGATAAACCCTATCTTCTGCCAGCTTATAATTAATAGATTTGAAAAATATGCCAATACCAAAGCAAAAAAACTCAATTAGCCAAGGAGATATCTTCCAGCTCGGCAATCATTTCCTCGCTTGCGGTAATGCTAAAGACAAAAAGCTTATCGACAAACTGATTAACACTAATAAGATTAAAGCAATAATCAGCGATCCGCCCTATTCTATTGACTATGTCCAAAGCAAATCCGGCTTCAAGCAAAAAATCGCTAAGCCCAAAGATATTATCGGCGATCAATTCCAGAGCGAGGATGATTATCGGAAATTCACTAAAGACTGGCTGGACTGCGCACTTCCCTATCTTGAACGCAAGAACTCCATCTATATCTTTAACTGCGACAAAATGATATTCGCTTTGAAGCAAGGCATGGTAGATGCCGGACTTTATTTTTCACAGCTTCTGATTTGGGTTAAAAGTCATTCAGTTGTCGGCCGAAAAGACTATCTGCCTCAGCACGAATTAATCGCCTACGGCTGGAAAGGAACACATGACTTTTTAAAGACCAAAGACAAGAGCGTGTTATTCGCCCCGAAGCCCAACAAGAGCACGCTTCATCCGACCATGAAGCCTGTTTTCCTGCTCCGAAAAATAATTCTCAACTGCACTAATATCGGCGACTTTGTTTATGATCCTTTCGGCGGATCAGGCTCGCTTCTGATTGTGGCCGAGCAGACCAAGCGCCGATGTTTGATGGCCGAGCTTGACCCGGAATACTGCCAGACGATAATCGACAGATACAAGCGATTATCGGGACTAGAGGCTAAAAAGTTAAATTGAAATATATGAGCAATAAACTTATTAAAAAAACTGATTCCTGCCGGATAATCGCCCGGCAGGAAAAAAACAAGGCAGTGCTCCTTGAACAGCTCAATAAGACTCCGATCGTGCAGATTGCTTGCGAAAAGATTGGTGTCGCCAGAAGCACCTATTACCGCTGGATAGAAGATGATAAAGATTTTGATAGTAAAATCAAAGAGGCTATCCGCAAAGGCAAATCCCTAATCAACGACATGGCCGAATCAAAACTTATTTCAGCTATTCAAAATGGCAACACAACCGCAATAATCTATTGGCTGAAAAATAATCATAAGGGCTACCGAGAACGCAAGCCGATATTCCAAGAGGAAATGATTGAACCCATTCAGCTGATGATTACAAGATATGATCCTAAATATTATGACGAACACGGCCATCCCCTACCTGATAGTGACGACGATGACTCAATGGTCACGGCGCCTAAATTAACTTCGCACAAGCACATAGAAATATAAACCTACGAAGATGGTAGTGATGATGAAGATGAGGACGATGATTAATCTCTCAACTCATCCAATATCTTCTTTACTTCATACGGCTTCTCAACGTGCCTTAGGACAACTTCAGTATAGCCAGTGCCGGCGGTGTTGATAGCGATATCACCGGTCTTGGTCAATATCTTATCAAAGAAAGGTTCTCTAACTCGGACATCGGTTATTTTTGAATAATCAATGCTGATTGCATTAGTAGAAAGCCAGCCCTTATGGATCAATACTCTCTTATTAGTAAAGGCGTAGACATTGGCGACCCTTAAATAATAGGCGAAATAGAAAAGAGCGATTAGAAAAACAATGATCCCTGCACCAAAAGCAAATAATAGAGGCAAGCTGATAATACCCCAAACAATGAGGCTGAATTTGATGTACTTGTCCCCGATGGAAAAGCTATGCCTTACTTCTTCTCCTTTACTGAGGACTTTGTCCCAGACTTTTTGATAGTCCATAGTTTTAAAAGATTAATTTATAATCTGCCGGGACCGATTTGATAAAACAAAAACGGACACCCGACCTAGTTGCGAAACAGTAAAAGGTGTCCGTGAGGATCCTACTTACGTTCGGTCGGGATGTCCGTTCCTGTACGTAAATAGGAAAAAATTGCCATATAAATGACAAATCCTCACATTATTAACTTTTACTGTTTCGCACTTAAAATATAGCTTAAAAACCCCTAAAAGTAAAGTATAGTTACCAACAGCTGGGGTCTGGACTTCCTTTGTAGGTCGCGTCATTAATGTGCTTGTAATACATAAAATTAAGGATTATGCAACAACAAGCACAACTAGCCACCAACGTCGCCTACGGGCAAATTAGGGCGAATTTAGAACCCCAAGCGGTACCCTTGCGATACTGCCTGTACGCTCGAAAATCAACTGAAGAAGATGAAAGGCAGGCTCTTTCCATTGATTCTCAGATCAATGAAATGATCCAGTTGTCTCAAAGAGATAATTTGACAATTATTGATATTAAAAAAGAGTCTCACTCAGCTAAAAGCTCGGGCGGACGACCTGTCTTTAATGAATTACTCACCGATATTAAACTGGGTAAATTTAATGCCATCCTTACTTGGGCGCCAGATAGAGTCAGTCGTAACGCCGGAGATTTAGGCACGGTAGTTGACTTAATGGATCAAGGACTACTAAAAGAAATACGAACCAACGGCCAAGTCTTTAAAAATTCGCCGAACGAAAAATTCCTACTCATGATTCTTTGTTCGCAGGCAAAACTAGAAAATGATAATAAGGGGATAAATGTAAAGCGAGGCTTAAGAGCTAAATGTGATTTAGGCATCAGGCCTGGACACTGCCCTCTTGGCTATTTGAATGAGAAACTCGCTGTCAGAGGCAAAAGCCGAGTGTTGTTAGATCCCGAAAGAGCACCAATCATCAAACAAGTCTTTGAGAGAGTTGGTAACGATGCTATCTCGGGACGAGAAGTATATCGCTGGCTAAGAGATGATATTAAATTCACTACTAGAACCGGCAAAAGATTAACGCTCAGCGGATTATATAGACTATTAGGAATGACTTTTTATTACGGTGAATTTGAATTCCCTACTGGATCAGGTAATTGGTATAAAGGAAGTCATGAGCCACTAATAGATAAAGAGCTTTTTGAAAAAGCGAGAACCAATCTATTGTCAGCGCCGAAAGAAAAATATGGCTTAAAAGAATTTCAATTCACCAAACTTATTAAATGTGGTAATTGCGGTGGAGGAATCACGGCTGAAGAAAAAATTAAAAGACTCTCTGACGGGAGCCTTAAAAAATATGTATATTATCGCTGTACTAGGCACATCAATACCGATTGCCGAGAGCCATTTATTAGAGAGGAGGAATTAATCAATCAAATTGTAGCAATGGCTGATAAGCTGGAATTCAAAGATAAAGTTATACAAGATAAAATTAATGAGGAAATAAAGAGATTTAGCATGATGGCTTCTGCGATATCGGGCGGAGATATTAATATTAAATCAAAAATCAAAGAAAAAGACGCTGATATCAAAGCTTATATCAGATATGTTTTAGAGCACGGAAAAATCGGCGAGAAAAGAGAGATATTGGGGAATTTGAAAAGTGACTTAAGTTTAAGAGATAGAAAAATATATTTGACTAACACTTAAAATTACCTCCATTCATCTTAGAAGCTACATTTTCCCACCAGAAATATCAAAAAATCTTTCAAAGAAACTCGAAAGTTTATTTAAGACGCTCTCTCTTTTTTGGCTTCTTTCGCCAGTAGGAGAAAATCGTGATACTGGTGGCAAGACCTTGCTTATTGCAGTGCCGGTTGCTGGCACATTGCCATCTCGGAATGCATTTTTAATAAATGTATATGTAGCTTCGGGATCAAGATTTTCGCTCTCTATAATTTTATCAAGTTCCTCAGTTTTCTTTTCCTCAACAAAGTTTTTCCAATCTTCGTCAACAATGGAATGAACATCAAGTGAGGTGATAAACTGATTGATAAGATCTTTTTTATTGCGCAATTCTACGCTTGAATCAATCGCTTTGTTAATATCAATCAAAAGCTCTTTGTTCTTTATGTGATCCTCGTGGTATTTCTTGATAAGACCTAGGACATAGTCAATATTGATTTCAACCTGCTTTATAAGTTCCATTTCAAAGACAACGTCTTCATTAATATTTTCCTTATCTTCTTCGATGCTCTTTTTAAATTCGTTATAAATATCAATATACATGCTGTGATAATCCTGCACATCACGATCGGTAAGAATTTCATTTCCCGTAAACTCATCAAAAGTTACAAGAATATTTTTAACACGAAGAATGGCCCCATATAGCTTTATGAAATCTTTTTGATTTTGTTCGCCTAATATTATTTCTCCTACAGGAAACTTATCAAGTAGTTCGTCTACAAGACTCTTGTATCCACGTATTTCTTTATCACCATCTTTATAACCGTTATAGTAATCAGAATATGCTTTCAGCAAAACAATGCCACTTGCTTCTTTATCTCCGAATAAGGCAATTGCTTCGTTAGTAGCTTTTTCTAGATTTCTAAAACAAATAATATTACCAAAAGTTTTTACACTGTTTAAAATGCGATTTGTTCTGGAATACGCTTGAAGAAGACCATGTAATCGTAAATTTTTATCTACCCACAGAGTATTCAAAGTGGTCGCATCAAATCCAGTCAAAAACATATTCACCACAATCAAAATATCAACTTCTCGATCCTTAACCCTCTGACTAATATCTTTATAATAATTCTGAAATTTATCAGATGAAGTATTATATGAAGTACCAAACATTGCATTGTAATCAGAAATGGCACTTTCAAGAAAATCTCTTGAACTGACATCAAGACCACTTGTATCTTCGGAGTTTTCATCAATCATTCCATCAGCATCCTCGTCATTCACGCCGAAACTATATATTGTGGCAACTTTTAATTTTTTATCACTTGGCAATTCGGATAATTGTTTTTTAAACTCTACATAATATTTCTTGGCAACCTCAATAGAGGAAACGGCAAATATAGAATTAAACCCGGCTAGTCTGCGTTCTTTTATTTTATAAAAGCTGCTTCTCTTGGTCTTTTGATCAAAATGCTCAACAATATATCTAACGATATTTTCTAGGCGTTCAGGTGAAACTAAAACTGCCTCGCGATCAATATCACTGACTTTTTTATCCTCAATGTTTTCCGCCTCTCTAACAGTAGAAACATAATCAACCTTAAAAGGCAAAACATTTTTATCAGCAATGGCGTCAACTATAGTATAGGTGTGTAGTTTATTACCAAAAGCTTGTTCTGTTGTTTTAAGATCCGGACGACCACCCGAAGAAGCGTTGACGGCAAAAATTGGCGTGCCAGTAAATCCAAATATGTGATAGTTTTTAAATGTTTTAGTAATTGATGCATGCATATCACCAAATTGACTGCGATGACACTCGTCAAAAATAATTACAATATGGTCGTCAAAAATTTCATGATTTCCGTTGCGGCCGATAAAACGGTCAAGTTTTTGGATAGTTGTAATAATAATTCGAGAATTTGAATCTTCTAGCTGCTTTTTTAGAACAGCCGTACTTGTATTGCTATTAGCCGCACCTTTCTCAAACTTGTCATATTCCCGCATCGTCTGATAATCCAAGTCTTTGCGGTCAACAACGAATAAAACCTTATCTATATACGGCAGTTTACTAGCGAGCTGTGCAGTTTTAAAACTGGTTAAGGTTTTACCTGATCCAGTTGTATGCCAAATATAGCCACCTGCTTCAATAGTGCCCAGTTTTTTATAATTAGTACTTATTTCAATGCGATTCAAAATTCTTTCAGTGGCGACAATTTGATAGGGACGCATTACAAGCAAAAGACGATCGGTGGTAAAAACACAATACTTAGTTAAGATATTTAAGATCGTGTGTTTTGCAAAAAAGGTCTTGGCGAAATCCATTAGATCAGTAATTGGGCGATTGGTGGCATCAGCCCACCAACTCGTAAACTCAAAACTATTACTTGTCTTTTTTCCTTTCTTTAATGCACCTTCGCTTGCTTCTTTGATATGCTGTGACCTTGTCGTGTTACTATAATATTTTGTATGAGTTCCATTAGAGATCACGAACAACTGCACATATTCAAAAAGGCCAGAAGAAGCCCAAAAGCTTTCTCTTTGATATCGGTTTATTTGATTAAACGCTTCTTGAATGGCAACGCCACGTCTTTTAAGTTCAATATGGATAAGAGGTAATCCGTTTACCAACACCGTGACATCATAGCGATTAGCACGTTGTCCGTCTTCAGTGGAATATTGATTAATTACTTGTAAACTATTGTCATGAATATTATCTTTCTTTATAAGATAGATATTTTTAGTCGATCCGTCGTCTCGAGTAAGGTTCTTGATGTGATCCTCTTGGATAGTGGCAGTCTTTTCTTCAATGCTTTGATTAGGACTTGCTATTTCAGTTAGAAAAAAATGATCCCACTCTTTATCACTAAAAGAAAAGCTGTTTAATTTTTCCAGTTGCTGTCTTAAATTAACAATCAAATCAATTTCAGATGTTATCGTCACATACTCATACGCCTGTGTTTTTAATTGTTCTATGAAAGCTCGCTCAAGATCAGCTTCGCTTTGATAATGAGCAACTCTCTTGGCGTCAGGAACATACTCGGCAACAACCGTGCTTTGAGTACTTTCTGCAACTAAATTGTATTTATTATTAACTGACATATTCATTAAAGGTTAAAAGTTTTTCTCGATAGTATTCATATTGCTTACGACGAGCTTTGAGTTCGGCCGGTAAACCAATTGAAATATCGTTAACAAGTAGTTCAAACTTGTTCAAAATAGAAACTACTCGTTCCTGTTCTACGACAGGAGGTAGTGGTATTTCAAACTTCATAATTGCTGATTTATCACCTCGTGGCATCTTTGCTCCTTTGGCAAATTGCATATTGTAATCAAAGAATTTATCGGAAGAGAGTAGATAATACAAAAATTCTGAGCTTACTTTCTCTTTTTCATTTATTCGTACGACCAATACGTCTCCGTTGGTTCCACCAGTATTTGTTGCACGCCAAATCTTTTTTAGATAAGGACGTATGTTGCCAATCAATATGTCGCCATTTTCATACCGGGTTAATTTACCTGTAGTAGGAACATAATTAGAAAGGGTTTTACCTTGCTTATTTTGCAAAAGATTATCAACGCCAACATAACTCTCGTTATTCAGCTTGATAGCTTCTATTCTTGTTTTTGAATAATTTGCAATATCCATAAGCCTAATCCATTGTACCCCCCCTATATTATTAAACGTCAACAGCTCTGAACGATAATGTTCATACTGTTTCTTTCTTGCTTCTAGCTCTGCTTCTAGCTCTGCTTCTAGCTCCGTAAAACTATTAAGAATTTTGACAATTTCTTCCTGTATTGCAAGAGGCGGGATGGGGATTTTAATATTTTCTATAACTTCTGTAGGCAAATGAGCAGGAATAGCGTCTGTCGCTTGAGACTGAATGAAGTCCTGTTTACTTTTAAGAAAAAAGAAAAGATACCTGTTATTTAGGGTCTCGTTTGGTTTTATGCAATAACAAACATCGTTAGCCCAAAAATCTTCTGTTATATAATTCACAAATCCAGCAGTTCCGTATTTAACAACAGTCACTGTATTTGCTGTTTGATTAAATTTTTCAAAATAACCCATAGGTGTAACGCCACCACTATACACTGGATACTTACTTTCTTTTTTAAGTTGACTTTTTGTTACTCTCTGGCCCCTCTTAATTAATGCGATCTTATTCAACTCAAGAAACTCCACGCCATTAGGGCATAATTCTGAAATTAATTTTTCAATTTTGCTTTGTTGCTTTTTCATAAAAAATTAAAGCTGTGGCTTTACAATACTGCGAATTTGATATAATCCGCTGCTTACATCATTTAACCGAGAAATAAAACTATCTAAAAAATTATTATCTACTTCAAAATACTTCCCTTTATTATCTTTTCTACGATGTAAAATCTGTTCATTGTTTTTATTAGTAATAGGATATGAATGTACGAAATCAGAACGTTCTGAATTTAGCCTTTCAAAAAGATCAGCCGTTTCATCCATGACGATATAAATATCTTGATATTGTCTTTTAGACTTAATGATTTTTAACGTTTGCCTAAAGACATCAAGAACTTTACCAGATTCAAGATCTGATAACGCAGTCCTATTTTTATTCCTATCTATATGACAGATTATTTCTGTCATAAAACTATTGATCGAATTAAAGCCATACAAAGCCACGCCCAATCTAAATAAATAACTATCGTCATTTGGCAATGCTAATCTAGTCTGACGTTTAATTGATAAAATCTGATCTTCCATATTATTACATCTCAATATCTGCCACTATCTCATCAATTGCCGACCTTAATTCATTTTGTCTTTTTACAATTCTTTCAATCTCTTTATTTAGCTCTTTAATATCCACAATCTCTCTTGTATCTTTCTGCTCTACATAACTAGAAATTGCCAAATTATAATCATTATCTGCAATAGTTTTGTTATCAACAATTTTTGCAAAATGTTCAATGTCTTTTCTTTCTATAAAGGTAGAAAGAATTTTATTAAGATTTTCTTCGCTTAATTTATTTTTATTTCCGCCTCTCACAAACTCCACAGACGCATCAATAAATAATGTTTTATTATCTTTTTTACTCTTCTTTAAAACAATAACGCAAGTAGCGATAGTTGTGCCAAAGAAAAGATCTGGCGGAAGTTGTATTACTGCGTCAACATAGTTATTATCAACCAAGTATTTACGAATTTTAGCTTCGACTCCGCCACGATAAAGAACGCCGGGAAACTCAACAATTGCTGCGGTTCCGCTGGTTGAAAGCCAAGAAAGCATATGCATAGTAAAGGCTAGGTCAGCTTTACTTTTTGGAGCCAACACTCCAGCAGGCGAAAATCGAGGATCGTTTATTAACAAAGGATTACTATCTCCATCCCATTTAATTGAATATGGTGGATTAGAAACAATGGCGTCAAATGGCTCGTCATCCCAATGCTTTGGATCGGTTAATGTATCACCAAGTTCAATGTCGAAATGATTATAATTAATGTCGTGCAAAAACATGTTTATGCGACACAAATTGTAGGTAGTAAGATTAATTTCTTGGCCAAAAAAACCAAGTCTTACATTTTCTTTGCCGAGAACTTTGGCAAATTTAAGAAGCATTGATCCAGAACCACAGCAAGGATCTATTACAACGCTATTCTTAATACAACAAATCTTTTAGAGTGAACAGGATTTATTATATTTAACAGAAAAAGAATTGTAGGTGATTAGGATTTAAAGGCAAAAAAAAGAGCCTTTCGACTCTCATAATCTATTCTATAAATTGTAATTTTAGTGAATAGTAACTTAATTTTCTTTTTTATTAAACATATGGCGTACTTTATCTATTCGATTATTTGGTCTACGTGATTGAATAACTGGTTCACAAGTAGCAATTTGATAATCTTTTAATTCTGTCAAAAAAACTGCTTGCCCATTTGTATATAGAGTTAAAGTATTACGATATTCATTAATACAACGTACAGGAATATGTCCTGTAAAAATAACTTCATCATTTTTTGATTGACTTGTTTCAATTATTGCACAATGTTTTTGTGCATCTTTATATGCACGAGAAAAGTATCCCTCTGGTGTAAAAAGTATAAACGAAAGATATGGCTCTAATAATTGCGTTCCCGCTTTTTTCAATGTTTGTTCAAGTACAATTGGGGCAAGAAAGCGAAAATCCGAGGGAGTACTAACAGGGCTATAATAAACACCATATTCAAAACATATTTTACAATCTGTCACTTTCCAACCATACAATCCTTGCTCCAGTCCATAATTAATACCTTCTCTTACTGCATTTTGAAAACTTTGATTTAAATAACCGAGTGAAACTTTGCTTTCGTACTGTATTCCAGTGCCAATTGGAAGTGGAGTTATTGATAATCCAATTGATGCCCAAAATGGATTTGGTGGTACTTCAATATGAATAGTATAATCTGCCTTTTGTAATGGCTTTTCCAAATAAATTACGGTTGGATCTTCGATTCTTATGTTTATGTGATATTTTTCAATCAACAGAGAACAGATAACTTCTAACTGCACTGTTCCTAAAAAAGAAATGATGATTTCATGTGTTATCGTATCAACATAATAACGTAAAAGAGGATCAGTATCTGCAATTTCTGTAAGAGCATCCAATAATTTTTCTCTCTCTTCTATTTTTATCGGTTCAATTCTTGTTCGTAGTATTGGTACAGTCTTGTCATTCCATACATTGCATGGCAAAATCTTTTCATTTCCTATAATATCGTTCAATCTTAATGTATTGTTAGGTATAATAAAAATATCTCCAGAACAAACTATTTTTGTCTGTATCATTTCCCCATTTGAAGGAATATATATTTCTGTAAGTTTCATTTTCTTTTTTTCTGGCAACATAATTGTATCTCGTAAGTGTAATGTTCCACTATAAAGACGCAAATAAACTAATCTTTGCTTATGGTCTGTATATTCAATTTTAAAAACTCTTCCACATAGTTCTGAATCATTCTCATTCATTTCAGAACAAAAAAGATTTGAAATAGCTTCGATAAGTTGTTGAGTCCCTATATTATTTCTAGCACTTCCATGGTATATAGGAAACAACGAACCTTTTTTAACACACCTATATTCTTCATACATTAATTCTTGTATAGTCAATTTTTCTCCTACAATATATTTTTCTAAAAGTTTATCATTTTTGGAAATTACAGGATCCCAATCATCTAAATCAATGATATTTTTAATTGATATTTCTGGAGTTAATGTTACATTTTGCATAACAATAATATCATTTGAAAGTTTTTCTTTGATATTTTGATAAATATTATTTAAGTTAATTCCATCCTGATCTATTTTATTTATAAAAATAATTGTTGGTATATTCATTTTTTGAAGTGCATGGAATAGTATTCGGGTTTGTGCTTGTACACCATCTTTAGCAGAAATTACTAAAATTGCTCCATCAAGAACAGATAAGGAACGATACACTTCTGTTATAAAATCTGTATGTCCAGGAGTATCTACAATATTGATTTTGTAGTCATTCCAATTAAAAGAAGTAACTGCTGCCTGAATTGTGATTCCACGCTGACGTTCTAAAAACATAGTATCTGTCCTTGTTGTTCCCTTATCTACACTGCCTAATTCTAAAATTGCTCCACTTGTATAAAGCAGACTTTCCGTTAAGGTCGTCTTTCCTGCATCTACATGAGCAAGAATACCAATGTTGATTATTTTCATGGAATTTCCCTCCCTACAAATTTATCTTTTAACTTAAAATCAATATTTGCTAATTTTGTTCTTTTAAACTATTCTCAAAATCAATTATCCACTTTTCTAATGTTTCTACTAATGCTAATTGTTGTTTGAACATTTGTTTTCCAACATTAGGAATATGTTGTCTATGAGAACGTCTTTCATTTAGTAATTCTTTTAATTCTAATATCTTTGATTTTATATTAGAAACAAGAATCTGTTTTTGTTCATCATCTACTAAATCTAAATTCGTGATAATAACATTAAAATCCAAATATAGACTAACATCAGAATTTGAAATATCATTCATAAGTTTATTAAAATAATCATTACCTTTGTTAGTAATAGTATATATTGCTTTATCTGGCATATTTCCCTCTTTCTCTTTATGGCTAACAATATATTCTTTTGATTCTAATTGTAATACTTTCTTATAAATAGACTGTTCACTAATTTTTACCCATCTTGGTATATTACGATATTCTATATTTTTTTTAATATCATAAGCACTTTGTGATTTTTGTTTAATAAGTCCTAATAATACCAAATCTATATTTGACATAATCTCTACTCCTTACTTAATATAATCTGTAACGCCAAGTCTATTTCCAAATGGATCTTCAAACTCGACTGCATTACCAGTTCCAATTTTAAAAGGCTCACTCAAAAATTTTATATCATTATTCAACATTTCTTTATAGAAGATTGCAACATCTTCTACTTCAAACCATATTGTAGGCTTTAAATTCTCAAATTTATTTTTGTCTTTTAAAATTATTGCAGGTTCTTCATTTCCAATATTATAAGCAACCATTCCCTTATCAGAGAAATCAAATTTCTTTTTTAACCCCAATATTTCCTCATAGTATCTTTTTGCTTCTTCCATATTATCTACAGGAAGAAAATAATTGTCATAATTTTTCATATATTTAATGTCCTCCTTTCTACTATAAACTACACTACTATATTTTATAGTAGTTATCGTTAAAAGTCAATATATAATAAAAAAATAGATTAGTTGCACTGAACTAATTTATTTGTATAACTGCCTGTCGTACAAAAAAGACTGTCATTACTGACAATCTTTTTGGTAAATTACTATTTATCTTAAACATATTATACAACAAAAAGAGCAATTTTTCTATAATTGCTCCCAATATTTATAATTTTATTATCCTTTTATCTCTGTTCCATCCCTAAATTTAAATATAATATTATCTATTGCATAAATCTTTACACATTCTAACAAGCTCCCCCACATTATTTCATCAAATTCTGTAAGCAATGTTTCTTGTTTTTTTATTGTATTAATGAATAGCTCTATTGTTTCTGTTTTTGCTAATCTACTTGAAATCTCTGATTCTATTTTTTTATGCTCTGCTTTTGTAAATTCATATTCATTTACAAGTTTTTCATATTCTTTTTGATATTCTTCCTGGTTTTGTGTAACTCTGGAATTTATTTCTATAAGTTCTTGAATTTTTTCAACTTGCTCTAATAGATTTTGATGCAATTCATTTTTTTGCTTTTCAAGTTCTTTTGTATCACATACAGTCTTGTTTACAATTTTAAGATTTTCAATAATTTCATCTTTATTTTTAATTATTTCATTAACAACATTAATGAATCTATTTTCTATATCTTCTTTTATTAATATAGGCGTTTCACATTTTTTATCACCATTATATTTTCTATTACACTGGTACACTATTTTTCTATATTTATCATTTGAATGCCATACTTTTGAACCATAACTGCCACCACATTCTCCACATATAATTTTAGATGTAAGAATATCAACTCCACTATACTTGCCATTAAGTTTTCTTCGTCTTTCAATTTCTGCCTGGACTATTTCAAACATTTCTGAAGTTATTATAGCCTCATGATTATTTTCTACATAGTATTGAGGGATTTCTCCTTCATTTACTTTTTGTTTTTTAGTTAAGAAATCCACAGTATAATTCTTTTGAAGAAGAGCATCTCCTTTGTATTTTTCGTTTTTCAAAATACTTCTTACAACTGATGCACACCAATGTCCTTTATTTTCAGGTGTCTTTATATTCATTTCATCTAGCTTTTTACCGATAGTATGTGGAGTATAACCTCTTAAAAATAATATATAAATTAGCCTTACTATTTTAGCTTCTTCTTCATTTATTATAAAACCTTTATCATATCCTAATGTAATTGCATATGGTATTGCATACTTTCCATCTTGAAATCTTTTTCTATGCCCCCATTTTACATTCTCAGATATAGATCTACTTTCTTCTTGAGCTATGCTTGCTAAAAGAGTTAGCATAAATTCGCATTTACCATTGTCACTCCAAATATCCTCTTTTTCAAAATAAATCTTTACACCTTTTTCCTTTAACTCTCGTGTTGTATTTAAAGTATCTAATGTATTCCTAGCAAATCTTGAGATAGACTTTATAAGTATGATATCAATCTTTCCGTTCCTTGCATCATTAATTAATTTATTAAATCCTACTCTGCTTTTAGATGTTAATCCAGATACTCCATCATCAAAATACATTCCAGCAAATTCCCATTCAGCATTCTTTTTAATAAAATCTTCATAGTAACTTTTTTGTGCTTCAAGACTTGTTTTTTATTTTTCTTCATGTGTTGATACTCTTGCATATGCTGCTACCTTCTGTTTGGTATTTTTCATATCTAAAATAGGTAGTGTTAGTAATGTTTCAATTTTATAAACTCTCTTCTTTGACATATGCATCACTCTCCAATTTTCCAATCGGAGGATTAAGTTTTTCAATTAATTTTATAATTGCATTTTCTTTCTCTTCTGATGATATTTTATTTTTTTCAAACAAATTTGAAATAACCATTCTTAATATCCTATATTCAACTTCACTTTTTGTATCCATTGCTTTTCCTCCTGTCTGTCATGTATTACTCTAAAACTAATATAAGTCAAGTAATAATTAAAAATTGGCACACTAAAATTTGAATATTAAAAAATATATTTTCTTAGGCATATTAAAATTTCACTATAAAACTACAATTTTTAAAATTAATATTTCTAATTTTGGAGCACAAAAAAACAGCCTTCTCTAAATCTCCCTAAATTTAGAAAAGGCTATATTTCTGCTATTATTAAGTTTTTTGCTATATTATCTCGTATCATATTTGGAGTTGTTTGGTCATATACTTTATTTACTTCTTTTTTACCAACTGTGGTAATTTTTGCCAACAGCTCACTAACTTCTTGCGGTGTATAGAATTCTCCTCCAGACTTACCAGCATTTGAAGCGTACATGGTCATCAAGAACTCATATGCGTCACCAAAGGCATCAATAGTATTATCTGAATAGTTTCCCAATTGAAGATCTCCAATAGCATCTAAGAGTTTTGCTAATTTCTGATTACGTTTTTCAACTGAATTGCCAAGCTTTGGAGAATTAACGTCTAGGTCAGCAAATAATCCTTTTAGATCTTCTTCACTATCAAAACCCTTCGCTGAATTTTCTATATTATTAAAGACAGATGATAGCGTTTCATTAAGATTATTATTGTTGCGAGCGTTTTTGCGAACATTTATAAAAAGTTCACTAGGCAAAATATAGAATCCTTTTTCCTTTACCGTATCGGCTCGACCAAATTCAGCCTCTTTATCGGACAGAGTTTTATAATCAAAATCCTTATTACCTGAGCGCCTTTCGTCCGCATTAATATAATTTGTTAAATTCTCACTAATAAAGCGATAAAAAAGCATTCCCAAAACATATTGTTTAAAATCCCAACCATCGACGCTTCCGCGCAAATCATTGGCAATTTGCCATATAGCGCGATGGAGTTCAGAACGCTCTTGCTCTTTAGAATTATTTAAATTATTAGCCATAACTTTATTTTAATAAATCATCAATTTTAATGTTTAACGCCTTAACCAGCTTCTCCAAGGTTAAAATCCTCGGATCACTAGTCGCACCAGCCTCTATTTTGGAAATTGTATGGAGTGTAACACCGGATTTTTCAGCTAACGAATCTTGGGAAAATCCCTTATTAAGACGCTCCTTTTTTAAGTTTTCACCGACTTTAGATTTCATATTTTCTTTATCTTTCTTATAGTAAAACTTTACTTCTAATTTAACAAAAATTTGGCTATTTGTAAACATAAACACAAAAACACCCCTTTCGAGGTGCTTTTGCTAAAGTATTGTTTTCTGTGCTGTTCCGATTCCCACCAAGGTGATTAGCACCTTTATGGGTTTAGAACTCAAAAATGCTCGGTTTTCGGGTCATTTTACACAGAAATGTCCACGCACGGGATGAGGGAATCGAACCCCCGTCTCAACTTTTGGAGAGTCGCATGTTGCCACTACACCAATCCCGCAATTTTAACTAAATTTATGTAATCTTTTTATAATAATAAAAATTTCCTTTAATATATTACTATCTTTATACCTAATTGACAAGCACCCTTTATACCCGGGTTTTTTATTAACCCCTGTATGCGGTATTATACACAGAAAATTGTTTTTTACAAATACCTGTTAATTTAGACCAAAAACGCAATGATTCCTCCCTATTATGATATTCATGGAGATGCAGCCACACCCTAAAAAGATTGTTATCAACAGAAAACGATCTCCTTAATAGAGATAAATACAAAATGATCATTTTAGGGTCAGAATTAGTAAAGCAAAGCTTGCCATCCGCCTTATTCCCCTCGCCCCAATATAAAAGGGCTAAAAAAATTTTATATTCATTTAGGCCATATTCTTGCCCGTCTCTCAAAACCGAGCAATTAATAGAAATTTCTTGCCAAATCAATTCTCTTTTTCGTTTATTGCTTTCGATGGATGCCGCCCTTCCTTTGTCGCATAATTTTTTTATCTTGGCCACGGCAAAGCTATCTAATATCACGGATCTTGTCCAAAGGCTGGCAGTGCTTTTAGCTATACCAAGAAAATTTCCAATTTCGCGGAAAGAATAGCCTTCCCTCCTTAAAATTAAAGCTTTTTCTTTTAAATGATTTAACATTGTTAAATAATAGCAAATAAATAATAAAAAAATTTTTAATAAATAATAAAAAAACCGCCAATTTAGCGGTTTTAATTTTACAATTTTAAATTATCTATTCCTCTCCATCAAAGCCTTCTTTCTTTATCTTCATTTCTTCGCCGCAACAGATTAGCTGGCCGCCGCCATCTTTAACGAATTCTACTTCGTTGCCGCAAATCCGGCAGAAATAGACGCGTCCTACGCGATTAGGCATATGTTTCTTGTTTAATTGATTAATAAGTTTCTACGAACACTTCAAAGTGAGCCTGCGGATGAGAACAAGCCGGGCAGACATCCGGAGCCTCCAAACCCTCATGTATATGGCCGCAATTATTGCATTTCCAGCGTTTCACTTCCGGCTTCTTAAAGACTTCACCCTTTTCTAAGTTGGCTAACAATTTTTGATAGCGCTTTTCATGAGCTTTTTCCACCTCGCCGACTTCATGAAAAAGCTTGGCTATTTCCTGATGGCCCTCTTCCATAGCTTCTTTTTCCATGCGCGGATACATTTCTGTATTTTCATAAGCCTCGCCGCTAATTGCCGATTTCAAATCTTCCATCAAATCAGCGCTGATATAGCCAAGCTGTTTAGCCCAAATTTTAGCATGTTCTTTTTCATTCCTAGCTGTCTCCTCAAAAATATTAGCCATCTGCACATAGCCGGCTTTGCGAAAAACCGAAGCGAAATAATCATATTTATTTCTCGCCATCGATTCGCCGGCAAAAGCTTCTTCCAGATTCTTTTTAGTCTTTGGTCCTATCATATTTTTATTAATTTATTTTATTAATTTTCTAAGCCTAGATATTATCCTTCCCTTCCGGGCAGAATTCCAAACAATAGATATGATATATGGTTCCAGCCAAAGAAACAACTAGCGGCCCAAGAATTACGCCCCAGAAACCGAAGAAAGAAACGCCTCCCAAAATAGAGAAAAGAATAAAAATTGGATTTATTTCAGCGTCGCCCTTGATCAAGAAAGTACGCAAGACATTGTCTATCAAGCTGATTAACAACCAGCCCCAAGCGATAATGAACAAACCCTGCCAGATGTCGCCGGTCAATAAATAATAAATACCGATTGGAATATAGAAAATTGAAGAGCCCAAAGGAAATAACGACAAGATCGTGACTATCAATCCAGCTAAAACCGCCGGAAAACCGATAATAGCAAAACCAACAGCGCCGACCAAACCCTGCGATAAAGCGACAATGAAGGTGGTGATGAAAGTCGAATAACTTATCGAACGGAAACGCTTGAATAATTCATCATTATATTTATCAGGTAGTGGCGAAAATTTAACTATGCCATCCAGCATTTTTTTGCCATCGACAAAAGTAGCTCCATGTAAAAAGGAACCCCCGATATGAGGCAAGAAAACCAATGCAATCCCACAGTCCGCCATTGTTGCTACTAGATCTTTGCAAAAAACTTCTGGATCTTGGGTTGTCATCGCACGGATACTCGAGAGTTTCTCCTGAAGTAAGTATCCATTAATCACTCCTGTTTGAATTTTTCGTGCCTCAAGCCGCGCTTTCTGAACCCAAATAGCAGATTTATAATCAATCTCTGTATCTACACATAGTTTTCTAAAAGCAAGTCCAGGAACTCGTTGGTCACGTAGAATACTTAATCTGG
>CAZFAN010000004.1:0-17314 GCA_964516525.1 uncultured Candidatus Saccharibacteria bacterium
AAATTTGATCATTTGAAAGTGGGAATTGCTGTACCTATACAAGTAATGGTGCAATCGGAAGTTTCAGGTATTTTATTTACAATTGATCCAGTAACTAATAATAAAAATCAAATCGCAATTGATGCAGGATATGGTTTAGGTGAAGCAATAGTATCAGGATCGGTAAATCCAGATAGATATTTAGTAGATAAAGATAAATTAGAAATTGTGACTAAAGATATAAGTCATCAAACTTGGAAGATCGCTCGTGTTGGAAATGAGGAAAATGCCATTACTAAACATGTTGCAATTGCTAAAGAAGAGCAAGACAAGCAAAAACTAGCAGATGAAAAAATTGTTGAATTGGCTACAATGGGTAAAAAGATCGAAGAATATTATAAAAGTCCGCAAGATACAGAATGGGCATTATTTCAAGATAAAATTTATTTTGTGCAATCTCGTCCTGTAACAACTTATAAAAAAGATATTAAAGTAACAGAAATAGATGGCAAGAATCTTGAAAAAGAAAATAATGATAATCAACCAACAGATGATGATGTGATAGTAAGAGGAGTAGCAGCAAGTATTGGCATGATGTCTGGTCCTGTAAATATTATTCATAGCCCTTCAGAAATTGATCAAATTCAAAAAGGTGATGTGCTTGTGACAGAAATGACAACACCAGATTATGTACCAGCCATGAAAAGAGCAAGTGCTATTGTAACAGATACAGGTGGTAGAACTTGTCATGCTTCAATTGTGTCCCGTGAGTTAGGAATACCTTGTGTTGTTGGTTGTGGTACGGCTACATCTCATCTTAAACAAGGACAAATGGTAACAGTTGATGGGGCAAAAGGAGTTGTCTATAAAGGTAAATTTAAAGAAAGTGAACCAATGAAAGTAGCTACGACAACTCGTGGACAGATTATGGTTCGTCAAGAAGTTCCCATCACAGGAACTAAAGTTTATGTAAACTTAGCAGAGGTTGAAAAAGCTGCAGAAATTGCAGAATTACCTGTCGATGGAGTCGGATTATTGCGTGCAGAATTTATGATTGCTGCTTTAGGTAAACATCCAAAATTATTTGTTAAAGAAAAAAAAGAAAAAGAATTTATCACAAAGCTTGCCGATAATTTACAAATATTTGTTAGTAACTTTAGTCCCCGACCCGTGATTTATCGGGCTACAGATTTTAAAACCAATGAGTATAAAAATCTTGAAGGTGGTGCAGAATTTGAACCTAAAGAAGAAAATCCAATGATTGGATATCGTGGTTGTCGTAGATATCTTAATGATCCAGAAGAGTTTGCTATGGAATTAGAAGCAATAAAAATTGTAAGAAATTCTAGAGGTTTTCGAAATTTGCATTTGATGATACCTTTCGTGCGAACAGTGAATGAATTTAAACAGGTAAAAGAATTGATAGCCAAATCAGGATTATTGGATAGTCAAGATTTTAAATTGTATATGATGGCAGAAGTGCCTTCCAATGTTTTATTGATTGATAAATTTTTAGATTTGGGTATATCTGGTGTATCTATTGGAAGCAATGATCTAACCCAATTAACATTGGGAGTAGACCGAGATAGCGGACAATTATCTGAGTGGTATGATGAACGAGATGAAGCTGTATTAATGTCAATTAGTCATATTATTCATAAGTGTCGTGCACGTGGAGTAAGTGTGTCTATTTGTGGTCAGGCTCCTTCAGTTTACCCTGAATATACGGAGTTTTTAGTGGAAGCTGGTATTACTAGTATTTCTGTAAATCCGGATATGATTATCACAGCAAGACAGCTAATTGCCTCAGTTGAGAAAAAAATAATATTGAAAAAAATATTGGATAGATAGTAGATAATTACTCTTTGACTTTTTATTTAAAAGATGCTATAAATTTGTAGCATCTTTTAAATTTAAAGGAGGATTGTTTAATGGATTTTGAAAAGATTGATGGACTAGTAAAAGAAAATTTATGTCGTAATCTGACGATTTTCTTTATTTTTTTGTCTCTAATAAGCCTTTTATTATTTCTGGGGGCTTATTATAACCCCAATCATTATGCAAACCAAGAAATTCAATTGCGTAATGAATTTCACTCAAAGGTTCATTACGAACCGGGAGTGTATAAAAAATTCAATCAAATCTGAAAAACAAAAAACTACTCTATATGAGTAGTTTTTAATTTGTGAAAAAAAATTTATTAGTTTTTATCTTTTATGCATTTTTGGTATTTGTATCGCCAAGATTAGGATTTTCATTAGTGCTGTTATCTGAATTTGTTTTTTGATTTTCTTTTTCAGATAATTTAGTTTGTACAAGTAACTGATCTAATTTGGCTTCAATATTTGGTAATTTTTGTTCGATTGTACTAAGAGTTTTTATCCCTTCAATAAAAAGTTTAGTAAGTTCGATGATAGTATTGGCGTCAATTTCTCCAAAATTTTTATTGATAATTCTGCTACCGTCTAGTTTTACTCCAACTGTGGTAATGTGTTTCCAATTAGCAGGATCGTTATTTTGTATATTTTTAAAATCTATAAATAACTCATCAAGTGCTTTTTGTAATTCTGATTTGCGTTCATTTTTTTCTGCAGCTGTTTCTGGGATTGATTCAGATTGAGGTGAAATAAGATTTATTTTTTCTTCTTCGAGATTGTTTTTAGTTTGTTCTTTTTGATCAAGTTTTTTCTTAAGGGCTACAATGCTTGGATCTTCAGTTTCTGGTTTTGGTAAATTTATTTGTTTTCGTAAATCGGCAATTTCTTGTTCTAGTTTTTTAATATTTCCTTTAAGACTAGCTATCTCTTGATCTTGTTGTTTTATTTTTTCATTTATTTTTTGTGTTCTTTCTTTGATACTTTCTGGTTTAGCTTCGTTGTTTTGAATATTTTCTGAGTTAATTTCGGGTTTTTCTTCTTTTGGTTCAGTATTGTTTTCTTGACCAGGTTCTTCTTGAGCAAAATCTTTACCAACATATGTTTTTTCTTGAGCTTCGTCGCGTTTCATTTGTTGCTCTAAATAGTTATGAATAGCATCAGATCCTTTTTCGGCAATGTCTGATGGTACTTCGCTAGATTTCTTGCTAGATTCGACGCTAGCTGCTTCGGAGTTAATAGGTGTATTTTCGAATTCGTCCATGATAAATATGTTAACTAGTTTGTTTTATTATAACATAAAAATTCTGGATGATTTTGTTTTTTTAAGAAAAGTATAAGTGAATAAAATAAGTCAAATGGTGAAGAGGAAGGGAATCTCACTCGCTTCGCTTTCTAAAACCATGCGGTTTTAGTGTTTCCTCGAGCGGGAAAACAATTGTTTTCCCGACCCTTTTCATGTTCGATCCTGTCTTTTCTAGTTCAGAACCATCAAGACAAACTTGATGAATCTGAACTGGCGGAGAGGAAGGGATTCGAACCCTTGATGCCTTTCGACATACACGCTTTCCAAGCGTGCGCACTAGACCAACTATGCGACCTCTCCCAATTTACTTAACAGGTTAGATTATATTCGAAAAGCAATAAAATTACAACATTTGTGATACTTGATAGTTTCAGTTAAATGCTAGATACTAATGGTATGAATGAAGTTGAGGAAATAAAAGATAGAATTAATATTGTCGATCTGGTTGGTCAATATGTGCAATTAAGTCGAGCTGGAAATAATTATAAAGGTGTATGTCCTTTTCATCGTGAAAAAACACCTTCTTTTATGGTGTCTAGTGAAAAACAAATTTTCAAATGTTTTGGTTGCGACGCTGGTGGCGATATTTTTGAATTTATTCAAAGAATAGAAAATTTGACTTTTCCAGAAGCATTGGAAATGCTGGCAAGCAGAGCTGGCGTGATATTGCCACAACAAAAAAAGAATCCCGTACAATATAAACAAGAAATAGATATCAAGACAAAAATTTATAAAATAAATAAACTGACTAGTCAGGTTTTTAATAAAATAATTATTGATCATAAGGTTGCAAACGAGGCTAAGGCATATTTGCAAAAAAGAAAAATTTTCGATGAGACTATTCGACAATTTATGATTGGCTATGCGCCAAAACAGCGAGTATTGAGTGATTTTCTGGGAAAAAGAGGATTTAACTATATAGATTTAAAAAACGCTGGTAATCCTGAAAAATTTTACAATAGAATTATTTTTCCAATATTTGATGTATTGGATAATGTAGTTGGTTTTACTGGTAGAACTCTTGATGATAAGGTACAGCCGAAATATTTGAATACGCCTGAAACTCCAGTTTTTCATAAAAGCAAAATTTTGTATGGATTAAATTTTGCAAAAAATCATATCAAAGAAAATGATGAAGTGATTGTGATGGAAGGGCAGATGGATGTGATATTATCACACCAATCCGGGGTGAATAATGCTGTTGCCTCATCTGGAACGGCAATAACAAAAGAACATTTGATAATATTGTCCAGGTATACTTCAAATATTGTTTTTTGTTTTGATCAAGATGAGGCTGGATATAAAGCAGCGTGTAAAGCAATAACTTTGGCATACGAATTAGATATTTCCCCTTATATTATTTCTTTGCCTGATGGATTTAAAGATGCAGGTGAAATTGTAGAAAAAGATGCTAATATCTGGAAAGAAACAGCTAAAAAAACAATTCCAGCAATGGAATGGCTAATAGATAAAAACTTGGCTAAATACTTAGGTAAAATTGGTGCCGATGATAAAAAAGTTATTATTAAAAATTTGATTGGATATCTAGCGATTATTAATAACCCTTTAGAAAAAGATCGTTATTTGAAATTAATTGCGCAAAAATTAATGACGTCGGAGCGCATAATTGAAGAAATACTTGTACGATTTAAAAATAAAAGCAGTAATAATAAACAAGAAACCGATAAAGAAATCGATGATAAACCTAAAAAACTCTCTACGGACGAGCTATTTATTGGGTTACTTTTTGTTTATCCTGAGTTTATTGATGTAGCCAAGAATAATATTAAACCTGAATATTTACAAAAAAATAGCTTACAGGACGTTTACAAAAAACTATTGGAGTGTTACAATGACGATAGTTTCAAGAAAACACTTGAAAATACTGATAATAAAGTGTTATTGGATAATTTAGAGAAAAAAATTTCAAAAGACTTACAGGAAAAAGTCAAGTTTTTAATTATACAAACGGAAAATTTTATTGCTGATGCTGATGATGAAGAGATAAAAAATATATTTTTTGACTATTTAAATACAATCAAAATCCGACGCAATAAAGAGATAAAAAATAATTTTGCTATGCAAATTGCAGAAGCTGAGAAGAAAAAAGATCATAAACTTCTAAAAGAATTGATACAAAAATTTCAAGCGGAAATAAGTAAGAAATAAATATATGGCTAAAAAATTACCAAAACTTCAGGCAAGAGATGATTTGTCTGAATTTCCGGAAAGTATTAAACCCTTAATCGAAAAAGGTAGAGCACACGGTTTTGTAACTGAAAAAGAAATTATGCAAAATGTTGGAGTACTTGAAGACAATGTTGCTTTATTGGATATGCTTTATGGTTTTTTCTATAAAGAAGGCATAGAAGTAAGAGAAGCACAGAATTTGATACAACAAGAACTTGAAAAAGGTGAAAAAAAAGATACATCAGATTTACGTGAGATTTCTGATGATTCGGTACGCATGTATTTGCGTGAAATTGGTAATATTCCTTTGTTAACAAGTAAAGAAGAAATTATGCTGGCAAAGAGAATTGAAGCCGGTGATGAACTAGCTAAGAAAAAATTGGCTGAAGCTAATTTGCGTTTAGTAGTCTCTATTGCAAAAAAATATATTGGTCGCGGATTGACATTGCTTGACCTGATACAAGAAGGTAACGCAGGTTTATTAAGAGCAGTTGAAAAATTTAATTATCGTAAGGGTTTTAAGTTTTCAACTTATGCAACTTGGTGGATTCGTCAGGCTATTACACGCGCAATTGCTGATCAAGCAAGAACAATTCGAATTCCTGTACATATGGTAGAATTAATTAATAAATTGGTACGTATTCAGAGACAATTGGTGCAGGAGCTTGGAAGACCTCCATTGCCAGAAGAAATTGCAGCAGAGATGCAATTGCCAGTTGATAAAGTTGAACATATCTTAAAAATATCTCAAGAAACAGTGTCTTTAGAAGCGCCAGTTGGTGAAGAAGAAGATTCAAAGCTTGGCGATTTTATCGAAGATAAAGACAATCTAACGCCTAAAGAAAAAGCTATTTATGAGCTTTTAAAGGGTCATGTTAGTGATTTTTTGCAAAACCTTGCTCCACGAGAGCAAAAAATATTACGAATGCGTTTTGGGCTTGATGATGGTAAAACTCATACTTTGGAAGAAGTTGGCAATGAATTCGGTGTAACAAGGGAACGTATTAGACAAATTGAAGCGAAAGCTTTGGAAAAATTACGTAAGCATGAAAATAGTGATAGGTTGCGTGATTATTTACAATAATATTTATAGATATAAAAACCAGCTCAAATGAGCTGGTTTTTAATTGTTAGAAAATAATTATTTATTGTCGCTTTGCATTTACTATTGATATAAAAGGTTCTATTTATTATTTGCAAAATAAAAAATATTTTGTTAAAATATCTTATAGTTTATTAGTAGTCCGAAGTAGCTCAATGGCAGAGCATCTCGCTGTTAACGAGAGGGTTCTCGGTTCGAGTCCGAGCTTCGGAGCCAACAAGAATTTTTATCATGATTTGTGATACAAGCAAAAGGCTTTACAGGTTCAATGTAAAGCTTTTTGTTTTTAAGCACAAGGTTCGAACCGAATATTTGCAGTATAATTTTTTTATCTTCTTTTGTGCCGTTTATAAAAAGTTCATAGGCTTCATGGGCAAAAATAAAAGATTTTTCGGTAAGTTCTAACCATTCGTTTGATCTATTTTCCAATAAGTCGAGTTTGGCCTTTATTTGCTTTTTCTCAACAAGTAATTTGTTTTTGCGGTCGATATACTCATCGTCTCCGATCAGCTCTCTAACGCGCATGTCGATTAAATTATCGATATGTTTTTGGCTGGCTCGATAGCTAGATTCTAGATTTTTGTAAATTGCTTCTCGCTGTTGGATTTCTTCCTTGTTTTCTTCTCTTATGTATTCAAGAGCAAGCCTTAACATTTTTTCGGAGATCTTCAGTCTTAATAAATCATCTGCGATCAATCCTTCCATATCTGTATCCCGAATACTTGGCTGGGTACAATTAGTGTCTTTTTTTCTTTTGGTGCAATGGTAATAAATATATTCATGCTTTGTGCCGTTCTTTTGTACCTTGTGTTTATGCTCGGCTGTGATCATAGCTCCGCACTCTCCGCATCTAATCATTCCCGTGAATGTAAAATCGTGGGATTTGGGTCGTTTTACTCCTTTTTTGCCTAGTATCTTTTGTACTTCCCAAAATTCCTCTTCTGTTATCATAGCAGGGTGCAATCCTTTGCACAATTCGCCTTGCCTCCTGAAATATCCATAATAAAATGGGTTAGTAAAAACTGTATAAATAGCACTCCTAGACAGGGGAGTTCCGCCTATTCTTTTTCTTTGTTTGGTTTTAAGTTTCCATTCATCAGTTGCTATTTTAAGCACTTTAACTGCAGAATAAGTGCCAGTTAGCATTAATTTCCACATTCTTTTTACTATTTCAAATCTTTCAGGGTCTTTTTCTATTGTTTTATCTATCACATTGTTTATATATCCGATAGGAGCTAATTGAGGCATCCATCCTTTGTCAACCTTTGTTTTCAATCCTCTCTTGGTGTTGTCTCGGAGATCTCTTATAAACTGGTTCGCCATTCCCAATTCGACACTCATAATCAATACGTTATCGCTTGGCTTATACTCTCGTCCAAAAGTTTTAATGCTCTCAATGACTCCCTGTTGCAATAGCCAGCTTATCTGTCCGCCGTCAACTGGGTTTCTAGCTAGTCGATCAAGTTTCCAGCACAAAATTCCTTTTGCTTCTCCGTTATAAATTCTATTAATCAATTCGTTAAATACTGGTCTGCCTGGTTCTTTTGCTGATTTGGATTCAGTAAAAATATTAAGTATTTTTAAGTTTTCTTTTTTGGCGATGCTTTTAAGCTCATCTATTTGTGATTCAATAGATAATACTTGCCTATCATCTGGTTCGGATGACTTTCGGGCATAAATGAAATACTTTTGTTTGTTTTCAATTGTATTTTTCATATTTATCTCCGTTTATTACCCGATTAAAAACGGGTACTCCGTTGGACACAGCTCCACAAAAAGAACTGTACGAAGTACCCATTATAATCTTTTTGTGTGATTTAACTGTGTCCGTAGTTAATAATAACATATAAGTATTAAAAAGCTTAATAACTAACCATTAAAGGAATTCTTAAATAACACTCTTACCTCTTTTATCGTGTCAAGAAATTTTACTCGATAGGTAAATAAATTTTACTTGTCGGGTAAAAATATTTTACTCGATGTCATCGAAGAAACGCTCAAATTTTTTTCTAGCTTGCGGTGTTAAACTTCTTCTATTATCGTGCTGAAAATCTTTAAAATTACATATTTTAAGCCTCTTTTTTCCATTAAAATCCATGATTTCTATGTATTTTTTCTGCTCTAATAATTTAATGTATTTATTAAAAGTAGGCTTGCTTATTTTGAAGTCGGTATACAATTTTTTAAAATCAAATTTTACAATGCCAAAATCAGGATTATTCCAGTAGTAAATTGCCTTGAAACATAGTTTATTTAATAATCCCAATTCAATAACCGATAAGCCAGATTTGTCTAAATATCTGGGCAATGACATATATGGTGGATTTTGGTGGTTTTTAATTGGCATTTCAATTTTTTATTTACTATCTTTTATTTTTGATCATCGATATAAGCGATTGTTTGCAGCTTTCATATTCGGAGATGTTGCCGACAGCTTGCTTATTCCAGAACTGATTGGCAAGTTGCTCACATTGATTTTGCTCGGCAAATACAAATAAGTAGTGGTTATCTTCTCTGATAAGATTTATTATTGTTGCCCCGCATGATCGCAGATAGGAAGCGAGTGCGATGTCTTGGCATTCAAATTTTTTCATTTTTAATTCTCCATTATGTAATTAATTAGTGATTTCTCGGTAAAAGCTTTTAAGGCTCGTTTCAGTTCATCAATGTTGTAAAAATAGCCATCATTAATAAAGCCAGTTTTATAAATGACTTTTAAGTACGCTTTTTCGAATGGCGCAACCTGAATAAAATGCAAAATTCGCGCTTTCCGATGTTTTCCGATATTTAGTACTCTTTTGCCGTCTTTGAACAAAATTAGTCTGATAAACAGCTTGTTTCGTTCGTGTTTTTTGATTTCCATTGTTTCCTTTCAATGTTTTTAGTTATAACTTTGGTAACTTGTATCAAAATATTAAACCGTTCAAATGCGTCTTGGTCAGATAGCATTTCTCCGTTTTCTTCAAAATATATTTGCTTAAATTGTTCTAAAAATTTTTGCTTATCCATCAAGATATAATTATGATCAACTACTATATACGAAGTTGGTTGTTCAATACTCTTAACGCAGTTTATTATTCTCTAATTTAATTTTAGTAAGATTAATGAATTTTTATCCTTTGTTTTGCTGTTATTAAGTAATGCAATATTTTTTGTCAAAATTAATGCAAGAATTTTGTCGTATAAACAAAAAATAGACCTCTCGGCCTATCTTGTCGTTGCATTATTACTAGTTGTTACTAAAAATTACTATTTACTACCAAATTCCAAATATTTAATGTTATTATCATCTAAATCTTTTTTATATATTGGATTTCTAAATTCGACTGCTCGATTAGATATATTCGGAAAAAATAGTTTCTTTATATCTCCAGTAAAACCAAGATTCTGGATTATATTTTTTATTTCTTTTTTAAATTTAAAATTTTCATTCTTTCCGCTTACCCCTTTTTCTATTTCTTGTAATGTAATTTTCTTTCCTGGTCTTTTAACAACATATTCCAAAAAACGAAAATTTTCTTTGTCAAATTGGGTTTTGGTAAGTTTGATATTATTTATCAAAACTACACCGTTATATAAAAAACTGATGCTGTAAACCGGATTATTTGTCGAAACAGAATAATTTTCTCTTACATTATTCCTTAATTCATTATGTTGTTCTTGAACAAAGGACTTAATTTTATCTAAGGAAGGTATTTTCATTGTGAAAATAAATCTATTTTTAAAAGAGTCTTTGCTTAGTACAAAAGATCCGGAGTTAATATTTATATCAAGGATATCTATAAATTTATTCTCGACTAAAGACAATACTCCATTTAAAAAATCAAAATTACCATAATAATCGATACAATCATTTTCTGAAAATATTATTTCCTTATTGCCTAAATTTATTGCCTTTTTAAATATACATTTCAAAAGAACTTTTTTTGTTTTGAGTTCTCCAAATTGTCCATCATAAATTAAATAAGATTCTTTAAAAAAATAATTTGCAATATTAATAAGTTTCATCCAATTAATATCACATACATTCAAATAAACAATCCAGTGAAAATCGGGGTATACAGACATAGAATTGCTTATATCCTCCTCTTTATAGTGAATGATTTTAAAAATATCATTCTTCTCTAGATGAGTAATCAATTCTTCATAGTTAAGTCTTGTGTCACTATACTCAAATTCGATATCTATTCCATTGACACAATTATCTGTCCAATTAATTTTATTATTATATTTATAATTGAACACAGCCTCAAGTAAAGGTAAAACGCTTATATCATATTTCATTTTAATCTCCATTTACTTCAATTTTACCAATCTGTTGCTTATTTCGTCAAAATATTTATCTAAGTTATTGAATTATTAATATAATTATGGGAAAATGTAAGCGTTAGATAGTACATTATTTATCATTACCTAAACTTGTCTTTATCCTGTTAAACAGGTAAAAAACAGGCATGGTATAAATCCTACGCAATAAAGACGGCTTTCCGGCCGCATTTATTTGCGTAGGTCTGTATCCGAAAGGATGCAGGGTAACTCCGAAAGGGGTTGCCGTGGTTCGGGAGGCCATTTTTGTATTAAAAAATATATTATTTATCTATAAATTGAAATATTATGAAAAAAATTGGATTTATATTTTGTTTGTTATCTATTCCATTGTTTTTAAGTGGTTGTGATAGTTATTCTGATTCAAGTAGTCAGATAGGCGATTGCAGTGATGAGCAGGATAAGATTGAAGAATTAGAAAATAGGATATCTGTTTTAGAAGAATGTAATGCTGATTTTAATTACCGTTTAAGAGAAATAAACGATGAGGCTGGTTCTAATGCTTGGTTAGATTATAATGCAATGGGCGATTCGCTTGATAATATTGAATACACTTCCGCTTCTTTTAATGTATCTAGTAACTGTGATTGACTGGTCTAGTAGTGGTAAGCGATTTTGTGTCAATCAATATAATTATAAATATGATAAACATGAAAGAAAAAAAGATTAAGAAAGATAATAATGATTTTGTTAATAATGAAAAATACTTGAAGTTAGGGTTTCGAGTTTTTTTGACGTTAGGAATTATAACTCTTATTAACTATTTTACACATTTTGTGATTTATTTAATGCTAGGAATTTACTCGGATTCAGCCAAGGATCTGGAGTCGATTGCAAAAATAATTGTGATTAATAATCATATTACGAACATTTGGTATATATGGTTACTCTTAGCCACTATCTTTCTATTTTTAATCAGAAAAAATAAATTATCATCAAATAAAATAATATAAAGAGGGATAAAGTTTTATGAAAAATGAAAAGGAAATTGAAAAGGCTAAGAAGTGGAAAAAGTTTTGGGGTTGGTTATGTGTTTTATCTTTCATAAATATTGCTAGCCATACACTCTTTCCAGGATTACCAGAAGGTATTATTTCTTTAATAGTCGGCTATCCTATTGCGATGATTTTGGGTGCAAATGTTGGGGGTTTGATAATAACTTTGACAGGAATAATTTTTAATTTATTACTGATTTGGATAATTGTTTATGCAATAGCGGGAAATAAATACTCAAAATTAATAAATGATAAAAGCTAGAGTTGATTTTGTAAACTAAGAAAAATGGAATTATTTAAGTGCTTTATTGACAAAAACTATCAATAAAGAAGGTTGCATTAGATATATTAAATTAATAGCCATTAATCCATAAATTTTACTATTATCTGTCGATCTTCATCGATTACAGGATTTATTTGCTTAGGAGTTCCGTCGACATATTGAAGTATTGTTTTGATTTGGTTGGCGTTGTGATCTATAAGTGCATTATCGAGCATTTCTTGCACCAATAAATCGGCATAGGTTTTGTCGCTGTTTTTCGCCTTTTCCTGGAGTTTCTTTTTGAGTAGACTAACGATAGAAACTGAACCTTTTGGTCTACCTCCTCCTGGATTTCCTGGTAAAAACTGTTTTGTTTTTGGGTCTTGGTTTTCTGGTGTAATTTTTTGGTTATTCATAAAAATTTGTTAATCTTATTAAGAGTCTCAAATTGCAATAAATTAAATAACTTATTACCCTCCAAAAAGTAGTTTCTAACTTGATCAACTGTGCGGAGCCAGATAAAAAAAGAAGACGATGTCGTCTTTTTTTATTATAAATTAAGATCAGGTATAATAAATATATGGCGCAATATGAAGTTTGGGAAAAAGAATATAAAAGTCCTCAATTGGTAACTGGAGGAGAAAAACCACAAAATGATGTTTTGCGATTTTTAAAGTATTTTAAACGTAATTACAAAAAAGGATTGTCTGGTCTTGAAATTTTAGATCTTGGTTGCGGTACCGGTAAAAATGCAAATTATTTAGCTTCTTTGGGAAACAATGTATCAGGTATGGAAATATCTACAACGGCGATAGAGCTTGCCAAAGAGAGAGCGAAACAAACAAATTTGATAGTCAATTACAAAAAAAGAAGTATCGGTAAACGATATCCTTTTTGTGATAATAGTTTTGATTTGGCATTAGATATTACATCTTCAAATTCTTTAACCGAGCATGAAAGAAAAATATATTTGCAAGAAACTCACCGAGTTTTAAAGTCGGGTGCTTATTTCTTTGTTAGAGCTTTGTGTAAAGAGGGTGATAAAAATGCTAAGAATTTATTGAAAAATAGTCCGGGAAAAGAAAATGATACTTATATTATTAAAGAACTTGGTTTAATCGAAAGAGTATTTTTATTGGCTGATTTTAGAAAAATGTATGGTAAATATTTCAAGATTGAAAAAATATTTACAAGATCTGGCTATACTCGTTTCCAAGGACAAAGTTATAAAAGGGTTTATCTGTTGGCTTATTTAAGAAAAATATAGTTTTTGTATGTTTTGTAATTATAAAAGCCCTGAATAATCAGGGCTTTTATTTAATCTAATTATTAGTTTGAAGATGAAGAAGAATTGGTGGTATCGGATTGAGGAGCATTTTCAGGTGCGTTGCCTGGCATCTGACCGTCTGACCGGCCACCCATACCCATACCTTTGCCCATGCCTTTGCCTAGATATTGTTGTAATTCTTCATAATCTATCCCATTTTGTTCTGCCCAAGTTTTCATCTCATCAATAAGGGCTTGCTGTTTATCTTCTAATTCATTTTGTTTGTCAATTACTAATTGTTTTTGATCTTCAGTAATTACTCCAGCCTCGACTGCTTTTGTAATACCATCAGAAAGTCGTGATTGTCTTTCTTCAGTATTAATCTCTTGCATGGCTGTGCTTACTTTGCTTTCGTCAACGCCAAGCTTTGAGGCTAGGCTTTGTGACCATGATGGAGCGTTGCTATTACTAGCCATGGCTTTGTTTATGGCAAATGCTCCAGTTGTAATAACTGCAACTGCCATAACAGGGATGATAACTTTTTTAATATCCATTTTTGTCCTTTCTTTCCTCCTTAAAATAAATATTAATATTACTTTAAAGGTTATTGATGAAAAAAAGCTTAAAGAAGTAAAAAAGCATTTGATGTTATGATGTAAATAATTTGATATAATATATTAAAAATAATTTAATGATTATTTATATGAAAAAAATTGTTTGGATACAATTTGTGGTGCTTTTAGGGGGAACTATTTTTGCATGGACTAATTTTGGGCTGGAAATGAAAAATTATCTGGCAAAAGTTGCTTGTACTTCTGGTTGTGCGATTGGAGTAAATCCGTTTTATACGCCATGTTTTTGGGGTGCTGTATTTTTTGCGATAGCTTTTATCTTAAATATATTGATTATCAGGTATAAGCCAAATAATGAAAAGTGATAATAATCTTAGAAAAATATTAGAAACCGATAGAATTTCTGCCTTAACTGATGGAATATTTGCTTTCAGCATGACGTTACTTATTTTAAGTATAGCTGTGCCTGATATTCCCAGAGCTTTAGCTCCTTCACAATTAGCTGGTAAGCTTTCTGAAATGTTACCTATGATAGGAGACTTTGTTTTGAGTTTTGTTTTGTTGGCTACGTTTTGGAATATACATCAAAAACAGTTTAAAGTGATAAAAAATACTGATGATAAATTGACTTGGTTGAATATTTTGCTTTTATTGGCAATAGTTTTTATGCCTTTTACAACAGAAATTTCTTCTAATTATGATAATTCTACATTGGCTGTATCTATATTTAATATTGATTTATTAATAATTTCTATCGTATATTACGCGATGTGGAAATATGCAAATAAATCAAAATTAATAGATCAAGAATTATCAACTGAGGACGTTAATTTTTCTAGCACTAGATTGTTGATATTTATTTTTGTCAGTTTGTTGGCTTTGATTCTTGGTCAATTTTTTTCTAGTTGGTGCACAGCTGTATATTGGATTATCCCAATATCGTTTTTGTATCATAGAAAAAAATATAAGAAAATATAAAGATAGGAGAATTTTATGGTTTGGTATTGGTGGGTTATTATCGCAGTTGTTGCATTGATCATTATTGGTATGTTAACAAGCGGTAAAAAGAAATAAATTTAATATTGGACAAGTTAACATTTGTGATTTTAAGCATTGCTTAAGATAATTTTTTTTAGTATAATGCTAAAGTATAGTTAATTAATATTTGTATCGCGGGGTGGAGAAGTGGTATCTCACAGGTCTCATAAGCCTGGGATCGCAGGTTCGAATCCTGCCCCCGCTACCAAAACTATTATCAAGGCTGAGTAGCTCAGTGGTTAGAGCAGCGGCATCATAAGCCGAAGGTCGAAGGTTCAAATCCCTCCTCAGCCACCAAGTTATTTGTCCGTATCAGATTAAAAATTTAATAAATATGAACAAACCAAACCAATCAAATATAACTCGAAATATTATTTATATAATTATTCTTGTGCTAGTTGGGCTCTCTCTATATAGCATAATGAATCCATTTAAAAATGTTACCAGTCAAGAAAGTTCTATTAGCGAAATATCAACAGAAGTAAATAACGGAAAAATTGAGAAAGTTACAGTTGACGGCAATAAAATTATTGCTAAAGTCAAGAATGAAAATAAAGAGCTTTATACTTATAAAGAATCCGGTGTTGGCATCAAAGATTATGGAATTACACCCGATAAAGTTGAGATAGATATTAAAGATCCAAATAAAGGTGAAATATGGACAACACTTTTGTCAGTATTTTTGCCATTTGTTTTAATTGCGTTTTTTATTTATTTTCTAATGCGTCAAACTCAAGGCGCTAATACCAAAGCAATGTCGTTTGGTAAAACACAAGCTCGCCTATACATGGGAAAGAAAAAAGTTGCTTTTTCTGACGTAGCTGGATTAAAGGAATCTAAACAAGAATTGGTAGAAATAGTTGATTTTCTACGCAATCCAAAAAAATATCTAGATCTTGGTGCTGAAATTCCAAAAGGTGTATTATTGATTGGTCCTCCAGGAACTGGTAAAACTTTATTGGCTCGCGCTGTTGCTGGTGAGGCTGGTGTGCCATTTTTATCAATTTCAGCTAGTGAATTTGTTGAAATGTTTGTTGGAGTTGGAGCATCACGTGTAAGAGATCTGTTTATGAAAGCGAAAAGAAACTCACCTAGTGTTATCTTTATTGATGAGTTGGATGCAATAGGACGACAACGAGGTACAGGTCTTGGTGGCTCACATGACGAACGTGAACAAACATTAAATCAAATATTAGTAGAAATGGATGGTTTTGAAACAGATGCAAGAGTAATAGTGTTAGCGGCAACTAATAGACCAGATGTATTAGATCCGGCCTTACTTAGACCAGGACGTTTTGACAGACGAGTATCTATTAATCTTCCTGATTTGGAAGAACGCGAGCAAATATTAAAGATTCATACTCGTAATAAGCCAATTGAATCTGATGTTAATCTTAAAAAGATTGCTTCTTCAACAGTTGGGATGGCAGGAGCTGATTTGAAAAATATTGTTAATGAATCAGCAATATTAGCTGCACGTGATAATCGTAAGACGATTACACAGCTAGATTTGCAAGAAGCAATTGAAAAAGTAATGATGGGTCCAGAGAAAAAATCAAAAAAACTATCTGATAAAGAAAAACAAATTACAGCTTACCATGAAACAGGGCATGCAATTATCGGACATTTATTGCCTGATTGCGATCCTATTCATAAAATTTCAATAATTTCTCGAGGAATGGCACTTGGATATACATGGAGCCTTCCTGAAAAAGATATGCATTTGTATTCTAAATCAAAATTTCAGGATGAAATTGCTCAGTTATTGGCTGGTCGCGTAGCAGAAAAAATTATGTTTAACGAAACAACTACTGGTGCAGAAAATGATTTGAAACGTGCAACAGCGATTGCAAGAAACATGGTTACTGTTTACGGAATGAGTGATAAAATTGGCCCACAAACTTTAGGTGAACGTGAAGAAACTGTATTTTTAGGACGTGAGCTTGGAGCACATAAAAATTATTCTGAAAAAATTGCTTCACAAATTGATGATGAAGTACGAAATATAGTTGTTGAAGCAGAAAAGAAAGCGACAAAAATATTGACCGAGAATAAACATTTATTAGAATCTATTACAAAGACTTTATTACAAAAAGAAACTTTAGAAGGTGTAGAATTTGAAAAGTTTTTCAAGAAAGCTAAATCAAAATAAAGATCAATGTTTAATGTTTTATGCAATAAAAAAAGTGTATCAGATGATACACTTTTTTTTATAATATTTATTGCAAAGCTCCGGGATTTGGATTCGAACCAAAATACTCGCCTCCAGAGGGCGATGTCCTACCATTAGACGATCCCGGAACACTGCAATAAATAATTAATGAACTTTTCTTTGACTAATTTATCATAATAAGGTATATTTATCAATCATGAAATTAAAAATAAATATAAATGTATTGGGTG
>CAZFAN010000005.1:0-17306 GCA_964516525.1 uncultured Candidatus Saccharibacteria bacterium
ATTGGAAAGATTTCTGGGGACTTGTGATTGCAACCGGGCTTGTCTTATTTTGGAATTTTTTTGCCAACAAAAAATGGACTTTTAAAGGAAAATAAGATTTTTAATGAATAAAAAAAATAAGATTTTTTTATTTCTCATGATTATCATAGGAGGATTGCTAAGATTTATCGATCTTGGTAGGCGTCCTTTTGATGGAGATGAAGGTATTATTGTTCTTATTGCCAATAATTCATGGCACGATCTTCTTGTCAAAGCAAGTCTTGATGTTCATCCTCCGCTTTACCATCTATTACTAAAACTATTTATATATTTTGGTGTAAGCGAATTTTCAGTTAGATTATTATCTGCTATCGCCGGAGTTATTTTTATATATCTAATTTATATTTTTACCCAAAAGATATTAGTCCAAAGTACTAAAAAATCAGAAACGATTGCCTTGATTGCCGCAGGTTTAGCTGCAATCTCTCCATTTTTAATTTATCCATCTCAAGAAGCACGTATGTATGCTTTGTTTGCTTTATTATCATTAGCTTCATATTATTGTTTCTATCAGCTAATTTCTCAAAAACCTACAACTAAGTTTATTCTGGCTTATATTTTGTTTAGCGTTGCGGTTTGTTATACGCAATATTTGGGATTTATAGTAGTCGGTGGGCAATTTTTGTATCTGTTATTGTTACGACGCGATATTATTAAACAATATAAAATATGGTTGCTGTCGTATATATCTATGTTGTTACTTTTTTTGCCGCAATTGCCGACTGCTTATGCGCAATTTGCAGCACGTACATCAGAACAAACACAAACTGGCAGTTATCTTGAAAATATCAAAGGTGTATTTGGGGCATTCTATCGTTTTGGGGCAGGCAGATTGTTTTTGGATGTAAATCCAGAAAATATCAAAAATTTACTCATGTCTCATCAAATAGGATTTTTATTGTTTGTTACTAGCCTATTTATTCCTTTTGTTATATTTATTTTTGGCGTGGTTTATTTTTACAAAAAAAATAAACAAATTTGTTTGTTTTTGCTTTTCCCAATGATCATCGGTATCATTTTAGCTATTTTTTCAACTGAGATTGGTTCTCGCGCTAGTCGATATTTTATTTATCTTTATCCTATGTATCTTATCTTTTTATCTTATGGTGTAGCTAGTTTTTGGTCTGGTTGGAAAAAAATTTTACCAATATTATTAATAATAATTTTTATTGCTGGTTTGTGTGTTCATTATATAAAAGATCTTAAATCTCCAGGCGTAAACACGATTGCCCAATTTATAAATTCCAATGTTAAAGAAAATCAAGCAGTCTTGATACGCGGTGGCTTTGGAGGTGGTGAGAAATGGGTTTTGCAATATTATTTACAAAAAAATCCAATTGCTAATATTTACATACCTATCGTTGATATGTTTGAAGACTATACTCCTGGAAACTTAGCAACATTAAAAGAGATAAAGCCTATTGAAAAGATAAATCAGATGTTGGCTCAATACGATAAAGTTTATTTTTATGATATGACTTATGCTACCAATAATTTATCTAATGCAAAAGAATATGTTTTAGGATATGATAAAGAGGGTAAGCCGCTAACAGTATGGCAAATTAGTAAATAAATATTATGAATATAGGGATTGACGCTAGATTTTATCGTTCAAGTACAGCTGGGCTCGGCAGATATACAAGAGGGCTATTGCATAATCTACAAAATATTGATCATACCAATCAATACACAATTTTTATTACTCCTGATGATGACAAAGAATATGTGATCGATAGTGAAAATTTTACAAAAGTTGTCGTGCCAATTACACATTATACTATTTCAGAGCAGACTAAATTTTTAAATATTTTAAATAGTTACAATTTTGATCTTGTTCATTTTTTAAATTTTAATCATCCCATATTATACAATCGCCTATTTGTTACAACAGTACATGATTTAACTATGCTTTTATATCCTGTTGGAAGATCTCAAAAATCATTGATAAGAAAAATTGCTTTTCAAAAAGTAATGAACCACGCTGCTAATAGCGCCACAAAAGCCATAGCCATATCACAGGCAACAAAAAAAGATATGGTGAAATATTTACATACTAAGCCAGAAAATATCAAAGTAATTTATGAAGGATACGATGATATTTATCACGCTGATTATTCAAGAAATATGGTATCTCTAGCAAAGGATAGATACAATTTAGTTAAGCCTTATATTTTGTTCGTTTCCCAATGGCGCCCGCACAAAGGTTTGCCAAAATTAATTCAGTCTTTTGAAATATTAAAATCAAAATATAATATTCCTCATCAATTAGTTATTACTGGTAAGCCAAACCATGATTTTCCTGAGATCATCAATTCAATAAAAAATTCTAAATTTTCTGCAGACATAATTTTACCTGGTTTCGTTGAGGAAAAAGATTTGCCATTGCTATATGCCGGTACTGATGCTTTTATCTTTCCTTCATTTTACGAAGGATTTGGTCTTGGCCCGCTTGAAGCTATGGCCTGTGGTGCTCCGGTCATATCATCAAATCTGTCTTGTATGCCAGAAATTTTAGGTGAGGCTGCTATTTATTTTGATCCGCACGATGTAAATCAGATGGCAAAAACAATTCAAAAAGTATTATCAGATAACAAATTACGGCAAAATATGCGACAAAAAAGCTTAGTACAGGCAAGTAAATATTCATGGAAAAAAATGGCTACCGAAACTCATGCTCTTTATCAAAAAATACTCAAATAATTAAATTATTTAACTATTTGACGGGATTGATTTTTTTAGGTATGATGCAACTAGCACATCAGTCTAATTTAAGAACTAGAGTTGCTATATGAATAAAAACAATGACTCCTTGACTTGTGTATTAGATCGCTACGAAAATTCACACGCCGTACTAATTTTTAATATCACTTCAAATAATCATCCGGAGTTGCAACTACCAAAGCGTTATTTGCCTAAAAATGTCCAAGAAGGCGATATTTTACATGTAAAAATTCATTCTGATAAAGTGGCAACTTTAAATCAAAAAGAAATTGCTCAGCATATTTTAAACGAAATTTTAAACAATAATAAATAATTATGGCAAAAGACACAAAAACTAAAAAACAAGAAACAGAAAAATCAAAAACAACAAAGAAATTTTTAAGTAAAAAAAATTCTCTTATTCTGCTTGTTGTGGCAATAGTTTTTGGCGTTCTAATATTAAGCTTTAGTTGGTACTCGATTGTCTATGCGCAGAAAATTTATCCAAATATTTTTGTTGGCAATACTGATTTTGGTGGTCTTACTACAGACGAAGCCACAAAATTATTAGCTGAAAAAGTCGACACACTGAACAATACTAAAATTCAATTAACCGAAGGTGATAATAAATGGGATTTAAATATTAAAGACTTAAATTTACAATACGATAATGCAAAAACAGCTAATAATCTATATGTCTATGGTAGAGATGGTAGTTTCTGGCAAAATCTTCGCAAGAAAATTGGTTTAATATTTGTTGCCAAACATTTCAATAGCTCTTATGAATACAATACTGAGGAATTGTATTCATTCTTTGATGATGTGTTTAATTCTGTTGGTACACCAGTTAAAAACGCAAGCTATATTTATAATGATGGTGAACTTACTATTACTGATGAACAAGCCGGTCAGGAGATAAATAGTGATGATCTTGTCGCTCAACTTGATAAGTCAATTTCAACCATTACTCCTCCACCTGATCTAACACTGACAGTCGTTGACGTGGAGCCAAAAATTACCAAAGCACAGTTAGAAGATCTTAAGCCGGAAGTAACAAATATTATTAGTTCAGAAATTAAGTTAGAATCGGATAGAAAAAACATTACTATTTCACAAGAACAAATTTTTGACTGGATTGATATAGTTGCTGATGAAAAAGACAAAACAAAAGTTTCTGTAAATCAAAATAAAGTTTACGCTGCTGATAACGACAACACCTATGCTCCAACAATTGAAATAAATCAAGACAAAGTTAAACAGTATGTTGAAGGTATTGCCAAGGATATCAATCAAGAACCGCAAGATGCAAAATTAACTTATTCCTCAGGAAAAGTTTCTGTATCGCAAACTCCACAAAAAGGATATACTCTCGATCAGGACGCCACAGTCAAGCAAATTACAACATTGTTAACTAATAGAGAAACCACTAATAAAACAGCGTCAAACAATAATACAATCAAGCTAACATTAAAAGTTACCGAGCCTGCAGTGTCTGATACAAATATTGAAAATTTAGGTATCAAAGAGCAAATCTCTAGCGCGACAACAAATTTTGTTGGAAGCTCTGATAATCGTATTGCCAACATTAAAAAAGGTGCCAGCATGTTTAATGGTTTGTTGATCAAACCAGGAGATACATTATCGGCTATTTCTGTGATCGGAAATCCAAGTGCTGAAACTGGTTATGTGTCAGAGTTGGTAATTAAAGAAGGCAAAACCACTTCAGAATATGGTGGTGGTTTGTGTCAGGTGTCAACAACATTATTCCGTGCATCTTTAAACGCAGGACTTGAAATTGTTGAACGTACTAACCATGCTTATCGAGTAAGTTACTATGAACCTCCTGTTGGTATGGATGCGACTGTCTATTATCCAAATCCAGATCTTGTTATCAAAAACAACACTGACCATTATATTCTTATTCAAACAAAAGTCGAAGGTACCAGTATAACATTCGATCTATATGGTACAAAAGATTCTCGCGAAATAAGTATTTCTGATCCTAAAATTACTGAGGTAACTGATGCGCCAGCTGATAAATATGTAGAAAGTAGTGATCTTGCAGCCGGAGTTGTTAAAAAGACGGAAAGCTCTCATCAAGGTGCTAAAACAGAATTTAATTACAAAGTTACCAAAGATGGTAAGACCATGATTGAAGAAACATTTTATAGTGTATATAAAGCTTGGCAAGCAGTATATTTATATGGACCAGGTACACAAAATATCCCAGGCAAAGACTACAAAGATGCTGGTGGAAATAAATGTTCCAATGAATGTGAAGAAGGTTGGACAGAGTGTAAAGACGGAGGCATTAGACGTTGTAACAAAGACGGAGATTGCTATAAATGGTCAGCTGTAGAAAGTTGCGGAGATGGAAAAACATGTTCTAACAATCAATGTCTCGCTTCCTGAGATTGATTTAAATATCTTAAGTAAGATATAATTAGTATGATAATATCATACTAATTTTTTTTATAAATTAATTAAGGAGATATCATGAATAAAATTGAATTTGGTACAGGCGGATGGCGTGGAATTATTGCTTATGATTGTACAATTGCCAATGTTATGAAAGTATCACAAGCAGTAGCAAATTATTTAAAAACTAAAAAAAATCCAGCAGTAATGATTGGATATGATATGCGTTTTATGGCTGGTAAATTTGCTGAAACTTGCGCGAGTGTGATGGCAGCAAATAACATCAAAGTATATCTATCAGACTCCCCACTTCCAACACCTGCAACCGCGGTCAATGCTGTTAAAAACAAAGTTACAGGAGCAATCATGTTTACCGCGTCACACAATCCAGCAGAATTTTTAGGATTTAAATATATGACTGCCCAAGGCGCTACAGCGCCAAGCGCAGTAACAGATAAATTCCAAAAAAACGTTAATAGTGTTAAATCAGAAAAAGATATAAGATCTATGGATTTTTCTCAGGCACTAAAAGAAAAAAAAGTAGTTTACGTTGATCCTATCCCAGCATACAAAAATGCACTAAGTAAATTAGTTGATGTCGCTAAGATTAAATCTCAAGGACTAAAAATCTTATTCAATCCTATGTATGGTTCAGGACAAGGTTATCTAGATAGCTTTTTATCTGGAGGTAAAACAAAAATTGATATCATGAATAGTACTAAAGACCCGTTATTTGGTGGTGTTCATCCAGAGCCAATTGTTAAAGAAAATGTACTTGATCAGATTAAAACTATGAAAACAGGTAAATATGATATTGGTATTGCTTTTGACGGAGATGCTGACCGCGTTGGTCTAATTGACGAAAAAGGCAATTTCATTAGCTCATTAGATGCATTTTTACTTTCCGCATATTATTTTTGGCATGTATTAGGTGATAAACGCTCAATCGTGCGTACTCGTAGCAATACGGTTACAATAGATCACTTGGCGGCAAAATTAGGCCGAACTTCTTATGAAGTTAAGGTTGGTTTTAAATATTGTGCAGAGAAGATGCAAGCATCAAAAGCAGTAATGGCAGGAGAAGAGTCAGGTGGTTCAGGATTTGCATCACATTTGCCAGTGCGTGATGCCATGGCTTACGCTTTGTATGTACTGGATCTTATGGTTAAGACTAAACAATCACTTTCGTCTTTATTGAAAGATGCAAAAAAACTAGCAGGAGGTGGTTATGAATTTGCTCGTGTAGATATTAAGATGCCTTATGATGGATATTTCGCAATGAAGGAAATTGCTTCGAAAAATTTAGCGAAAAATCCTCCTAAGAAAGTTGCTGGCAGACAAGTTGCCAAATCCGACGCAGAAGATGGTGTAAAATTTTGGTTCGATGATGATTCATGGCTATTGATTCGTTTCTCAGGAACCGAGCCAAAGCTTCGTACCTATGCTGAAGCAAAGACAAAAAAAGCAGTTGAAGAACTTCTAGCTTATGCCCCAAAGATCATCAAACAAGCGACAAAATAAATTTAATTAAAAAAGACACTTCATCTAGAAGTGTCTTTTTTTGTATAAGTAATTTTATACAATTAATCCAATTTTCTTTTTCACATCTTGTAAAGTTTGTTCGGCGATGGGGGCAACAGCTTCTCTTCCCTCTTTTAAAACTTGATCCAAATATGATTTGTCGGCAATCAATTTGGCATATTTTTCTTGAATAGGGGAAAGACTTTCGATAATTAAGTTTGCAAGGTCTTTTTTAAAATCACCATATCCCCTACCAGCAAATTTTTTTTCAATCACTTCTAGTGATTCTTTAGAAAATATTTGATAAATATTAAGCAGATTATAAAGTCCGGCGCGTTTTTCATCAAATACAATATCTTTTCCAGAATCAGTAACGGCACGAGAAATTTTTTTGATAATGGTTTCTGGAGTATCCGTCATGGCAATATAATTATTTTGTGAAGCAGCACTTTTAGACATTTTTTTCTCTGGATTATCTAGACCCATAATTCGTGCTGATTCTTTGCGAATTTTCACTTCTGGCACAATAAAAGTTTCTCCAAATCGATTGTTGAATCTTTGTGCTAGATTGCGACATAGCTCAACATGCTGTTTTTGATCTTCTCCTACAGGTACAATATTTGTTTTATAAAGTAAAATATCAGCAGCCATTAGTACAGGATAATCAAAAAGACCAACACTGGATTTGTCAGTATTAATTTTTGCGCTTTTATCTTTAAATTGGGTCATCCTTGATAATTCACCCATATAGCTTATAGTATTTAAAATCCAAGTTAATTCCGCATGAGCAGAAATTTGTGATTGGACAAAAATAGGAGATCTTTTGGGATCAATGCCACAAGCAAGATATAGAGCCAAAAGATTATAAATGTTTTTCTTCAATTCGTTTGGATCTTGTGGGACAGTAATAGCATGAAGATCAACAATTGAAAAAATACATTCATATTGATTTTGTTTATCTGTAGCTAGTCCTTCTTGTAAAGACAATTCTACCCATTGTTTAATAGCGCCAAGATAGTTGCCGATATGAATCACTCCTGATGGTTGAATGCCGGAAAATATTCTTTTTTTGCTCATAAATAAAACTCCTTCTTCCTTGACTTTAACAAAAATATGATATACTAACAAGTGATGAGAACAAATCTTGAACAACTCGAACGCGCTATCATAAAAACAGTTTGTTATTTTGATATTTTTAATATTCCTCTTCGGCCGCACAAAATTAAACTTTTTTTATATCGCAGAAATGTCGCTAGCGACAAACAGTTTAATATTGCCCTACAAAACCTTTTTGACAAAAAATATCTTGAGCAATACAAAGATTATTGTTTTTTGCCGGGCAGAAAACGTATTGTTAAACTCAGACAGTATCGTAAAGAATTCTGTGCTAAACGCTGGCATCGTGCCCAGAAAGCAGCAATAGCTTTACAGATGATACCATTTATTAGACTCGTTGCGGTTACCAATAGTTTAGCGCTAGACAATTCCAATAAAAATTCTGATATTGATCTATTTATTGTGACAAGCAAGGGACGTCTTTGGACAGCTAGAATTTTATCAGTTGTACTATTAGATATTCTAGGATTAAATAAAAATCATCGTCAGATATCCAATCAAATGTGTTTGGGATTTTTTGCTGATACCACGTATATGGATTTGTCTAAGATGTGCAAATCAAAAGATGATATTTACTATACATATCGAGTTGCTCATATGAGTCCAATTTATGATAAACAAACATATTTAAAATTTATTGAAAAAAATCATTGGTTATTTGAAGATCTTCCCAATTTTGATCTAGAAATATCACGCACGATTTTAAGAAACTTCGAAATTAAGCCAAATAAATTTTTACAATCAATTGGGCATGCTTTTGAATCTGTATTAAGTGGTAATTTTGGATATCATTTAGAAAAAAAATTGCGTCAATCTCAGATCAAACGTATTCGACGTTTGGAAAAAGAAAAATTGCCAGTTACTCGTTTGGATGATAATATAATGAGACTAGGGGCATATAATAAAAATCAAAAATTCAACGATTTATTACGTAAAAGTTATTCGAGGTTTTACAATGAATAAATCTTTACGAGAAAAATTAATTATCGCCCGTCGTGTCGGCTATATTTTACAAACAATTCCTTATGTTAGGATGATTGGTCTTTGCAACTCAGTGGCCTTAGGTACTGCTTCTGAAACATCCGACATTGATATATTTATGATCGTCAAAGCAAAACACATCTTCACTGCACGTTATACCGCAGTATTTTGGCAAACAATATTTGGCTTAAAACCATATCCATCTAAAAAGCAGTCGAAAAATCGTATTTCTCTATCACTATTTTTAAGCACAGACGCTCTTAATATGGATCGAATTTGCAAAGATGAATATGAGCGTAAAAAACGCATAGAGTGGATTACCAACGTTATTCCGCTTTATGATGAAAACAATACCTATCTTGATTTTGTCGATAAAAATTCTTGGGTAAAAAAATATGTGCCTAATTACTACATGAGAATGTCTGAAAATACTAAAGACATTAAATTTTCGACAATTATGTTTCTTATTCAGCGATTTAAAGAATTTATTTATTTTTTTGGCATAGGATATATTGTAGAAATAATTGTTCGTTCTATTCAAATAAAAAGGCTCAATGCCTTAAAACGCTCTCATAAAGGAAAAGAAAAAATTATTGTCAATGACAAAATGATAAAAATCCATTTTTTAGAAAATGATGACTCAAAAGAGCTTTATTAATTTAGTAAAGTAGACTTGACAATTTTCAAAAATAATAGATATAATAAATATGCGGTGGTATGGTCAATCCCCCTTGCCTGCTACCGCATTTCAAAACTAAAATATCAATCTATTAATTAATAAGTCATAGGAGATTTTATGAAAATCAAACCATTAGGAGATCGAATATTAGTAGAGCAAGTTGAGGCAGAAGAAAAAACAGCTTCCGGTATTATTATTCCTGATAGCGCCAAAGAAAAACCACAGGAAGGCAAAGTGATAGCTGTCGGTACAGGAAAAATTATTGATGGCAAAAAAGTAGAATTAGAAGTTAAAAATGGCGATAAGGTATTATTTTCAAAATATGGTGGTGATGAAATAAAAGTTGAAGGTAAAGAATATAAAATCTTAAAAGAAGAAGATATTCTAGCAATTATTGATTAATGTTTATTTAATATAAGAAAGGAATATATGAGCAAACAAATTAAATTTTCAGAAGACATCCGCACATCATTGAAAGATGGTGTAAATATTTTAGCTGACACTGTAAAAGTTACGCTTGGGCCTAAAGGACGCAATGTTGTTTTAGATAAAGGATATGGAGCGCCAACTATTACCAATGATGGCGTGTCAATTGCTAAAGAAATTGAACTTGAAGATAAGTTTGCCAACATGGGCGTACAAATCATCAAGGAAGTTGCAGAAAAAACGGGAGATAGCGCTGGAGATGGTACAACGACAGCAACAATTTTAACTCAAGAAATTGTTAATGAAGGTTTGAAAAATGTTACAGCTGGCGCAAATCCACTGGACATTCGTAGAGGTATTGAAAAAGCAGTTGATGCAGTTGTTGCACAACTTAAAAAGAATGCTAAAGCAATTTCTGGCAAAGAAGAAATTGCGCAAGTTGCATCAATATCGGCAGAAAGTGCAGAGATTGGAAAATTGATCGCTGAAATTATGGATATGGTCGGTCGTAATGGCGTGATTACCGTAGAAGAATCTCAAACTATGGGCTTATCCAAGGAAGTTGTTGAAGGTATGCAATTTGATGAAGGATATGTTTCTGGCTACATGATGACTGACACAAAAACGCTAGAAGCAAATTTTGAAAATCCATATATTCTCGTAACTGATAAAAAAATCTCAGCAGTTAATGAGATTGTTCCATTGCTAGAAAAATTAGCACAAGCTGGTAAAAAAGAATTGGTAATTATTGCCGAGGAAATTGATGGCGAGGCTTTGGCAACTTTAGTTTTAAATAAATTACGTGGGGTATTTAATACCTTAGCTGTGAAAGCTCCTGGATTTGGCGATCGTAGAAAAGAAATGCTAACAGATATCGCTGTTCTTACTGGTGCCAGTCTTATTTCAGACGAACTAGGCAAAAAAATCGAAGATGCAACTATCGAAGATCTAGGTCAAGCGCGTCGCGTCGTTTCTGATAAAGAAAAAACAGTCATTATCGAGGGCAAAGGAAGTCAAAAAGCTATTAAGGCACAAGTTGACAATATCAAAGCACAAATTACAAAAACAAAATCTGACTTTGATCGTGAAAAACTGCAAGAACGTCTTGGGAAATTATCCAATGGTGTTGGTGTCTTAAAAGTTGGTGCGGCAACAGAAAGTGAACTAACCTATCTTAAACACAAAATCGAAGACGCAGTTGCTGCAACAAAAGCTGCAGTTGAAGAAGGTATTGTTTCTGGCGGTGGAGTGGCTTTGGTTGATGCTATCAAAGCGCTTGATACAGTTAAATTGAATGAAGAAGAAATGGTTGGTGTAAATATCTTACGCAAAGCTTTACAAAAACCAATCAAGCTTATTGCAGAAAATGCTGGTAAAGACGGTGCTGTAATTGTTGAAAAGATCAGAAATTCAGAAAAAGGCATTGGATATGATGCAGCAAATGATAAATTTGTTGATATGATCAAATCAGGTATCATCGATCCATTGAAGGTAGTGCGTACTGCTTTACAAAATTCATCATCAGCAGCTGCGATGATTCTAACTACAGAAGCTGGTGTGACAGATGCGCCAACTACAAAGAATGACACTCCTGCTATGCCTGCTGGTATGCCTGGTATGGGCATGGGTGGCGGTATGCCAATGATGTAAGATAAATTTTAGCCAACTTCTAAATATAAAAAATCCCCTCTAGCAGGGGATTTTTTAATTACGGTTTATTTATTATTCGTATCTTAGTGCATCGATTGGATCTTTTCTAGAAGCCTGGATCGCCGGTGCAAGACCAAATATCAATCCAATACCTATACAAACTCCAAGAGACATAGATACTGCTTGCCAAGTAATTACTGGCGTAAGTGAAGTATAGTGTTTGATAACTTCTATGCCAATTTGTACAAATAGTAAACTAATTAAGCCACCTAGTACAGATAAAATTATTGCTTCAATTAAAAATTGTAAAAGAATAACTCCATTGGTTGCGCCAACTGCTTTGCGCAATCCAATCTCTCGTGTTCGTTCAGTAACAGATACCAGCATAATATTCATGATACCAACGCCACCAACCACCAGCGATATTGCAGCGATCGCAGATATGAAAGTAGTAAGTAATGTCATAATATTATCAAGCATACCCATCATATCCTCAGGAGTTAATACACTATAATCTTTTTCTTCATGACGAGTAGCTAAATTATCTTTAATTTTTTGAGAAATCATTTTAATATCTTGACCCTCATAAGCTTTTGCTCCCAAGCGGAAAAATTGATCCTTACCGTCATAGTAATCATTTTTTGCAGTTGTATAAGGAATTAATGCTAAAGTATCCATCTCAGCACTAAACATAGAACTAGTTTCAGGTTTTTTGGTTATTCCGATTATTTCATATTCATTTTCTTTATCTTGATTGATTAAAGTAATTTTTTTACCAATTGCATCATTATCTTTACCAAACAACTCATCTGCATAAGCTCGACTAATAATTATTACATGGGATTTGTCATCCATATCTTTTTGGTCAATAAATCTGCCAGAATCAGCATCAAATCCTTCAAAAACTTTGGCAATATCAGGTTCGACACCCATAATCATTGGAGATACGATTTTATCATCAAGTTTTAAATATCCTGTAACTATACTCATCGGAGTGACAATTTGAACTCCGTCGATTTTTTTTATTTCATCAACATCTTCTTTTTTGAAAATGTCAGAAGACACAAAGCTCATGGGGTTACTCATATTGCCGCTTAATGATGCGCTAGTCATGTCAGTGCTTCCCGACATAGCTGTCATGGACTCAATGTTGCCGGGGATAATATAAATATAATCTGAGCCAAAATCAAAAATTACATCTTTTACTTCTTTTTTTATTCCTTCGCCTAAAGACATTATCAATACAACTGAAGACACACCAATTATAATTCCAAGCATAGTCAATATGGCGCGAGCTTTATGTGACCAGATTGATTTAAAAGCTAATTTGATTGATTCGAAAAACATCATATTTGTCTCCCATCTCTCATTCTAATAATTCGGCTGGCATATTCAGCAATTTCATCTTCATGTGTTACCATGACAATGGTCAGTCCCATTTCTTTATTTAATTTTTGAAAAATTTTCATAATTTCATTGCCAGTTTGAGTATCTAGATTTCCTGTTGGTTCGTCAGCAAGAAGTTTTTGCGGATTATTTATCAAAGATCTCGCAATCGCTACACGTTGCTTTTCACCACCAGACATTTGACTTGGTTCGTGTTTTATTCTTTTTTCTAATCCTACTTCCTTTAATAATTTCATTGCAATCTTTTTTCTATCTTTTAGTCCAGAATAAATTGCAGGTAACATGACATTATCAAGAGCTGTTGTACGAGGAAGCAAATTGTAGTTTTGAAATACAAAACCAATTTTATCACGTCTAAGTTGAGCCAAAGTATTTAGACTGGTTCGTGCATTTATTTCTTTATTGTCTAAGATATATTCACCATGAGAAGGTCTGTCTAGTAAACCTAAGATATTTAGTAGCGTTGTTTTTCCTGAGCCACTTGGTCCCATGATGGCAACAAATTCTTCTCGTTTGATAGTAAGCTCTATATTTATTAGTGCTTTTACTTCATTTTCACCGTGACCATAAATTTTTGATAACTTTTTCAATTCAATAATATTCATAAAAAATACTTATCTTGTTTATTTTATTATATCTAGTATTTATATTGTCTGCAAAATCAATCAATCACTAGCTTATTTTTATAATTTTCATTTGGATTAGATTTTGCATTGCCGATCAATAGATCATTTTCAAATATTATTTCTTTTTTACTGATTTTTATAACTTGATTATTACTAATTATCTTATCTTCAAATAGCCCATGGACATAATATTTGATTATTTGCATAGTTACAGTGTCAATTACATAATTAGAAATTTTCCCAAGATATTTACCATTCTTCGTGTTGGCTGGAAGATTGACAAGGTTAAATTTTTCTTCGATATTTTTTTTAGCCCTCAATATTTCCTGCGGATCAATTAGATTTTCTTGTGTGCGTGTTGTAACGCCATTTTTATCAATATCTAGAATATCCATGTCTGCTAAAAACAATTTATTTTCAAAAAAAGGCACTCCATGTCCGACAATAAGTCCCATGACAGTGCCATTTTTTCTTTCAACTAAAATATCTCTTACTTTGCCTAAATATTGATTCTCTTCAATGGCGCCTATTGGTAAGCCAATTAGATTGTTTGCTTCGATTAACATAATCTTATTATCTCAAAAATATTGTCTTTACCAAAGACTTCTTATCGGATTTGTTGATTAGTCGATCAAACAATTCAACGATTAAATAATCGGGCAATCTTTTGTTTTAAGCTCTTTCGATATATTTTCCAGTTCTTGTATCAACGATGATTTTTTCACCATTTTCGATAAACAGTGGTACTTGAATTGTAGCCCCTGTTTGAATTTTTGCTGGTTTTGATGAACTAGAACTTTTTGTGTCACCTTTTAGACCAGGCTCTGTATATGTAATTTCAAAAGTCATCTTAATTGGCAATATTAAAGATATAGGATTTCCTTCGTAAAAAATAATTTCACAAACTACACCTTCAAATAAATAATTTTTATTATCACCAACTTGCTCTGCATTTAGAGAAATCTGCTCAAAACTTATAGGATCCATGAAAAAATATTCATTTTCTTCGGCATACAGATATTGATATTTTTTCTTGTCTAATTCTAATTCTTCAATTTTTTCGTTACCCTTAAAAGTTTTATCAATTATCACACCAGTAGTAAGATCTTTAATTTTTGATCGTAATATTGCGCCACCGCGTCCAACTTTTGTATGTTCTGACCATAAAACCTGATAGGGCTTTTCATTGTATTTTACAACTCTTCCTGTTTTTACTTCATTTAATGAAAGCATAAATATCCTTCAAGTTTACTATTATCTTGTTACGTAAGGTATCAAAGCTAAAAATCTAGCTTTTTTGATAGCATTTGATAATTGTCTTTGATGTTTTGAACAAACACCAGTATTGGAAGCTGGTTTGATCTTGCTCCATGTAGTTAAATATCTTTTTAAAACATCTGCTCTTTTGTAGTCAATGTAACCAATATTGTTTTTGCAAAAATAACATTTATTTCTATTAAATTCTGACATTATATTTTCCTTTCTTTATAATTAAAATGGGATATCATCTAAATTGATATCTTCTGTATTTTCTTCTTTTTTATCTTGTTTAACATCCTTAGATGTTTTTTCTTCTTTATTTTTTACTGCAGGTTGAGGGTTGGTAATGTTTTCTTCACCAGGTGTTTTAGCATTGCCAGTTGCTGATATTTGGTCAGCAACAATTTCTGTTGTGCTTCGTTTGGCTCCATCCTGGCCTTCCCATACTCTGGTTTGCAATCTACCAACTACTAAAACTTTTCTTCCTTTATATAGAATTTTATTACAGATTTCAGCTAATTTCCCCCACGCAACAACATTGTGAAATTGAGTATCTTCCCCAGTTTGTCCTTCTGGTGTTGTCCACCTGCGGTTTGTAGCAATTGAGAAATTTACAACAGCTTGACCTTTTGGAGTATAGCGGAAATCAGGGTCTCTAGTTAGGTTTCCCATGATAATTGCTTGATTAAAATCTGACATAAAAACCTTTCTAAATTAATTGTGTGTAATACTTAAAAATGTGTTTAATCTTTTAATAATTCGTCTAATTTTTCTTCAAGTTTTTTGATACGATCCTGACTTTCAGGTTCTTTTTTAGTTGATTTTGCTTTTTTAACTGTTTTAGTAATGTCTTTTGTTGTCTTTGTAGATTTTTTTACAGCTACTTTTTTAGCTTTTTTAACTTCTTTTATTTCTTCTTTAGTCTCTGTTTCGACTTTTTCTATCACTTCTTCTTGTTTTTCTTCTGGTGTCAAAACTTCCTCTTCTTCATCTGTCATGGTAACTGTTTTTTCAGCTTCTTTTTGTTCTTTTTTCTCATTTGCAAGAAAAGTTTTAACTTCTTCGATATTTTGTTCTGATTTAATCAGTAAAAATCTCAACACATCTTTTTCAGCTTGTAATGTTTTTGTAATTGTAGCTAATTCTTTTCCTTCTACGTCAAAATAAAATGTCATGTAAAATCCAGCTTTTTCTTTTTTGATAGGATAGGCAAAAGTTTTCTTACCAAGAGGCATTTCAAGTTTTATTTCTGCTTTGTGATTTTCTAGAACATCTTTTACAAGTTTGCTTTTTTCTTCATCCAATGTGATAAAAGTAATTTCGTACATTTATTCTCCAATCTTAATTGTTATTTTTTGATATTAAAAAAATTTCTTCTTTCGGCCATTTGCCCCGCAATATATTTGTGGGGAAAAAGAAACTTATCAAATCATACCTTAAAAAATGTTTATTGTCAAGGTGATAATTAATTATAAAGTAAGTTGTCGCGGTCTTTTTTTGCCATTTTTTCTATAGCGTATCTAAGCGAAATTCTTGGTATTTGTTTTCTGCGAATATATAGCCAATCATACAATTTTTTCTGATCAATTTTGCCAGCATCGCGTAGCGCCCAGCCGAAACCCTTTTGAACTAGATCGTCTTTATCACAAATAAGTAAATCAGATATTTTATATACATCGCTAGCAAATAGTTTTCTACGCAATGGCCTAATAAAACTCACAATTGAAGCTCTACGTACCCATCTATTTTTTGAGTTAGTCCATTTATATATCTCACGGACGTATTTCGGATAATTTATAAGATATTCTCCTATACAACGATTGCAAAAATCATCACAATGTGCCCAATTGCTAATTTTCTTTTCAACGACCCATTCCATAATCTGCCAGTCTGATTCATCCCAAGTTTTATTTATCCGATTATACCAATCACAACCAATCAAAAACTCCTCGTGTTTCCCTGACCAGAGCACTTTGCATAAATCAATAATTTCTTTTTTAGGTAAATTTTTTACTTTTTGCCAATATTGTCTAGATATTTTTCTAACTTCTGGAGTTCTAACGCCTAATGGATCAATTTTTTCCGTAAAATATTGCACGCAACCATCTTTGTATCTAATGTCAACTTTTTCTGATAAATCTTTTCTAATTTGCTCAATGATTCCATTCATTCAATATTTTCTTTGCTCAATCTTATAATTTTTTCAATTTGAATTTTTAAAATTATCTTTTATACATTAAATTTAAATTCAACCACATCTCCATCGTGTACGACATAGTCTTTACCTTCAAGACGTAGCTTTCCTGCAGCCTTAGCTCCAGCTTCACCATCATACTTCACATAATCTTCATAGCCGATTACTTCAGCTTTAATAAATCCACGCTCAAAATCTGTATGAATCACGCCTGCGGCTTGTGGGGCAGTTGCACCAATTTTTACAGTCCAAGCCCGCACTTCCATAGGCCCAGCTGTAAGGAACGATT
>CAZFAN010000006.1:0-16853 GCA_964516525.1 uncultured Candidatus Saccharibacteria bacterium
ATTACAACTTGCGCATAGTAGAAAAGAGCAGTTGCTAGAACAAATTGTTAGAATAAAAAAAAAAAGAGATCAAAAATTTGGAGGATTAGGCTATAGCTGTGGATCCATTTTTAAAAATCCTAATGCAGGAAACACTTACAATAATGCTGAACTAGCGAAAAAAAATTCAGCTGGCTTTTTATTGGAACAATCTGGAGCAAAAAAGATTAAAGTTGGCGATGCAGGTGTTTTTTCAAAGCATGCAAATATTTATGAGAATAAAGGTAATGCAACGGCGCTTGAAACAAAAAAATTATTTGATACCTTGAAGGATAAAGTCCGAGAAGAATTTGGCGTACAACTTGAAGAGGAAGTTGAATATGTCGGGCAATGGGAATAAATTTATATAAATTATTAATGTTTGTTAAGGAGTGGAAGTGTGGCGTAAACGTAGAAAAAGAAAGTTTGATTTCAGTAATCCAAAGATATATCGAACTACTGCAAGAGAAGTAAATAAAACATTTAATCCAATATATTTATGGATTATTTTAAGTGTGATATTAATTGGTGCCGTAGTATATTGGCTTTTTTATTCTGATTTTTTTAAAATAAAAAATATTGAGATTGAAGGTGAAGTAAACAACACTATTAAAAATAAAATTAATGAATTTTATGGTAAAAACATATTTTTATTTACTATCGGACAACAAGATAAACAACTTGCAAAAGAACAGACAAGTATAGAAAAATTAAATATTATTAAAGGAATTCCTGACACATTGAAAATTGATGTATTAGTGCGTAAACCTGTAATACGTTGGAAGACACAAGATAAAATATTGTTTATCGATCAAAATGGCATTATTTTTAATCTTGATAGTTCAAGAGAAGAGGATAATCAATTGCCAATTGTATTTGATAGTCGAAATTTGCCAGTTACTTTAGGATCGAAAATAGTGACAAATGATTTTATCGGATTTGTTGAGAAAACTGCAACACAAGTGCCACAGAAAGTTGGAAAAGAAATTGAGGAAATGAAGATTGATGAAACAACATTGCATTTGGAGATAAAGTTTAAAGATTCATTTAGGGTTTATTTGGATACCATGAATTCTTGGGATGATCAGATAAAATTGTTGCAAAAAGCAATTGAAAAACATGACAAAGAAATTAAAGAATACGTTGATTTAAGAGTCGCTAATAAGGCTTATTACAAATAATTAATTGATAAATGATGCAAAAAAGATGGATTGTAAAACAGAAAAAAACAGATGATATAATTGATCAATTATTGATTAATAGAGGAATTCCTTTGTCGGAAAAGAATCGTTTTTTGCATCCTGATTTTTCTAAGGATCTTGAAAATCCATTTAAGATTAAAGATATGGATAAGTTGGTAAAAAGATTTGAAAAAGCAATTAAAAATAATGAAAAAATAGGCATTTTCGCAGATTATGATGCAGACGGTATACCAGGAGCTGCTTTATTAAAGAGAGTATGCGAGATTTTAGGATTAGATGTTAGTGTTTATATTCCTTCACGCAAAGAAGGTTACGGATTAAATATAAAAGGTATTCAGGAATTAAAAGATAAGGGATGTAGTTTATTAATATCAATTGACCTCGGTATAACTAATAAAAAAGAAGTTGAATTTGCTAAAAAAATTGGTATGGATGTGGTAATTACGGATCATCACGAAATTCAGGATGAAAAATTTCCCAAACAAGCGGATATAATAATTCATACACATTTGTCTAAGGACTATATCAATAAAGACTTGGCTGGTGGGGCTGTAGCTTATAAAATAGCTCAAGCATTTTCAGAAAAGTTGGGGAAACCAACTACAAGAGAGCTAAAATGGCTATTGGATTTGCCAGCGATTTGTACGATTTGTGATATTGTTCCTTTGACTGGAGAAAATAGACTATTAGCAAAATATGGATTGATTGTATTGTCAAAAACTAAGAATTTGGGTTTAAAAAAAATGTATGAAATAGCAGCGATTGATGAGAATAAAATGGATGCTTATACTGTTGGGTTTTTAATCGGCCCGAGGATTAATGCGCCTGGTAGAATGCAACATGCACAATTATCGTATTTTCTATTAACCACTAATGATGATAAAGAAGCAAAAGAAATTGCTAATGAAATTAATAATATAAATATTTCTCGACAAAAATCTTTAGAGCAAATTTTAGCTCAAGCATTAAGGCAAATAAAAAAAGACAAATTAGATAAAAATAAAATTATTGTTATTGTTGGTAAGAACGATTGGCCTGCCGGTTTGATTGGATTGGTGTCATCAAAAATTACTGATCAATATTGTCGCCCCAGTATTGTTTTTGCGCCAGAAGATGGAATGCTAAGAGGATCTGCAAGAAGTATAGATAAATTTGATATAGTTGATAATTTACTAAAAACTAAAGAACTTTTAGTTTCCGTTGGAGGACATACAAAAGCTGCTGGATTGGCATTGAAAAAAGAAAATTATAATAAATTTTATAAAAAAATTTGTCATATTGCTAATGAAGTTTTGACAGATGAAGATTTAGTGAAAGAAATAGAAATAGAGGCTAGATTGCAAGAAAAACACTTAAATTTGGGTTTAATTAAGGATTTAAAGCTGTTTGAACCTTTTGGCTTAGGCAATCCAAAGCCAGTGTTTTTATTGGAAAATGCTAAAATTAAGCTTTTAACATGGATGGGTAAAGATAAAAATCATCTTAAAATTAAAATTGTAAATAATTATCAAAGTGGTCCAGGCAAAAAAGAATTCGATATAATTAGTTTTAACTGCAAAGAAGAATTAAAACATCTAAAAAATAATGACAATATTGATGTTGTTTTTACATTGGAAGAAAATATTTGGAATGGACGTAAAAGTTTACAACTAAAATTAGTCGATATCAAAAAAATATGAAAAAGCAAGAAATATTATTTGTTTGTAGTGAGTGTGGAGATGAATTTTCTAAATGGAGTGGAATGTGTCCAAGTTGCCATGAGTGGAATACTTTAAAGGAGTTTAAAAGTGAGTCTTTTCAGAAAGGCATTTCTGGCGTTAGTAAAGATGTAAAAATGACAACTTTGGATAAAGTGAAAAAGACTGATTTTGAAAGAATTAAGACGGGAATAGGTGAATTTGATAGAGTTTTAGGTGGTGGCGTGGTGCCTGGATCGGTGATTTTGTTAGGAGGAGATCCTGGAATAGGTAAGTCAACAATTACGGCACAGGTTTTGGCTAATATTGCTGATTCGTTATATATATCTGGAGAAGAAAGCTTAGAACAGATTAGGATGAGAACTGATAGAATGAAAATAAAACCAGAAAAGATTAAAGCTATTTCGGATACAAATATTAATTCATTGATAAAAATTATTTACAAATACAAACCTAATCTTGTTGTTATTGATTCGATACAGACAATGTATTCTGCTGATTTTCCATCTACTCCTGGCTCCTTGGTTCAGGTTAGAGAATGTGCTTTAAAATTGCAAAAATGTGCAAAAGAATTACATATTCCAATTGTTTTGATTGGACATGTTACTAAAGAAGGAAATGTTGCAGGACCTAAAATATTGGAGCATTTGGTTGATATAGTATTGTATTTGGAAGGTGAAAGATTTCATAATCATCGAATCTTACGTGGAGTTAAAAATAGATTTGGAGCGATTGATGAAATAGGAGTATTTGAGATGAATGAATGTGGCATGCAACAAGTTTCCAATCCTTCTAAATTGTTTTTGCAAGAGAGAACAGAAGAAATTCCAGGATCTGTGGTTGCAGCAACTATTGAAGGAAATAGACCAATTTTAATTGAAATACAAGCATTAGTTACTAAAACTGTTTTTGGTTATCCCAAGCGTACAACTAGTGGATTTGACTTGAATAGGTTGAATTTATTGCTTGCAATTTTAACAAAGCGAGCGCGATTGAACCTTGGTAATTATGATGTGTATATTAATGTAGTTGGTGGATTTAAAATTAAAGATCCTGGGGTTGACCTAGCTGTATGTATGGCGATTGTATCGGCATATATTAATAAAAAAGTTGATAAAGATTCATGTTTATATGGAGAAGTTGGATTGTCTGGTGAGATTCGCAATGTAAAATTTCTTGATAAGCGTGAAGCAGAAGCAAAAAGATTAGGATTTAAAAAGATTATTAAAGATAAATATTTAGGGTATGCAATTAAAAATGTTTTTCAAAAATAATTATAAAATTATATTTTGAGAAATAACATTTGATTGCTATTATATTTATATGAGTAAAAAAACAAAAATTCAAAAAATTGCAGAAGTTATATCTAATATTTCTAATCCAGGATTATTAGCGATATTAATAATATTTATGGCGGTTTACCGAAGTGAAATGCCTCATAATATCGCGATAGCCTGGTATGTCGCTATACTTATTTTTAATTGTGTCATTCCGGGTATTATTTATTTGTATTTTACTAAAAAGGGGTATGTGTTTGATGACACGTTAAGTCATGAAAATGTTCATAAGGAAAGAATCTTACTATTTGGATCTTTTTTGCTTGTTGCTGTGCTTGAGCTTGTAATTATGATCGTAACGCATGAACATTATCAACCATTGCTAGCCACAATTGTTGGAGGAATTGTTTCCATAGTTTTTGCAAGTGTTGTAAGTTATTTTTGGAAAATTAGTATGCATTCGGCAATGATTACCTATTTTACAATGATGCTTGTTTTTATATTTGGTTATCAGTACTGGCCGGTGTTTTTATTGATTCCGTTGGTTTGGTGGGCTAGATTGGTATTGCACCGCCATACTATTTGGCAACTTTTGGAAGGATGTAGTTTATCTATCGCAATAGTTTTAATAATATTTAAATTTTTTGGTTTGATATAATTTTATGAAAATGAATATTGAAAATGGCCTTAACGAATCATTGCCACAACATGAGGATAATAATAAACTAGAAAAGGATAAAATAATTTGTTTAAAGCATATATTGAAAGAATTATATGAACCTTCAAAATATTCGTTGTTTGCACATGGAACTAGCGTGGAGACAGCAAAAAAAATAATAAAGACGGGTTTAGAGGCTAGGAATAATGATTTACCAGAAACGGTAAAAACGTTATTTGATTCAAACAAATCGTTTGAAAAACAACCAGACGAATATTTTAAGCAATTTTTGCATTGGCCACATAGAAATTATAAAGGAATAGTGTTAATTGCATTGCCAAATCCAGCGCAGAACGATGTCGGCGGATTACGATATTTTAATAATGTTTTTGAAGAGCTTCCGCAAGAGAAAATTGTTGACCTTGGGATCCAAGGGTTTGACAAGCGGTATGTAATACCTACCAGATTTATTAAAGGGTATATAGATATTGAAAAATTAAAGTTAGTAAAAAATGAGACATATGATTCTAATGCAAAAATTAAAATAACAGAATTAAACAAAGTAGTAGTTGATTCTCTATTTGACAATGCCAAGGAAGGTAATGATGAAAAAATTTCAATACCGTCATCTCCACAAAATAATTCAGATAATATAGATGACGTTTGGTAAATTGTATCAACAATTAATTGTAGTTTTAGTTTATTAGTTAGTGAATTAAAAATGTATAAAGTTAATTGTATGATTATATTAATGTTAATTAATATTTTTATTAAGATTAGGACGAATGTTTGCACACAATGATTTATAAAAATTGATGTATAAAGGCAGAAGATAAGAAAAAAGCCAATGAGAATTGGCTTTTTAGTTTTAAATTTTAAAATACCATCTAAGTGATGATGGTATTTTAAAAAATATGTTCGAGGTTGTCAAATCAATTTACTGTGCTTTAGCAGAATATTGAGTAGTATTACCATTCTCATTGCCATTTTTGTCTACAGGTCGAAGCGTGAAGTAATAAGTTGTATTTGAGTTTAATCCTGTGATACTGGCAGTACTTGAAGAACTTGCGCTAGCTGTGGTATCTGAAACTAATGAACCAAGTGAACCTTGAGTTGTCGAAGAATAAATACGTACAGAGGATAAATCATTATCCGAAGGGTTTGTCCAACTAATATTAATATATTTTGAGCCTGGATTTAGACTAACGCCGGAAACGGTATTTGGGGCGCTAGTGTCTTTAGTTGTGTTTATTGTAATTTTACTTGTCGTGCTAACATCTTTATTATCAATGACTTTGGCGATTAGTTCATGACTGCCTGTTGATAAATTGTTGGCATTGTAAGTTGTTGAATATGGACTACCTAGACTAGCAACTTTAACATTGTCAATAAAAATTTCTACGACAGCTATGCCATTAGTGGCGTTAGGATTCGTTTGGATGGTAAAATTACCAGACACACTTGCTCCGTTTGATGGAGAACTAATAGAAATCGATGGTTTTACAGAATTAACATCGCAGACATCTTTCGGTGGAGTGCCGAGAGACATACCAAGGGCTTCAGCTGCTAAACGCACAGGATTCTCCCAGTTGGAATCGTTTGGTTTTTCCGAGTGTAAATTTGTGTATATACGTTCTTCAATTTGACTTGGTGGACAATTTTCATCTGCTAATTTGACATCAGAACAAACTTTACAAATTTTAACTTTAACATGAATGTCGTCATAATCTTTTGGTATTTGCCAACTAGCAAAAATATCCGTAAGTTTGTCGCTAGATTGATCTGTTGGAATTTTTCCAGATAATTTATCAACAGTAAAATCAGTAATACCACTTGGACGTTCAAATTCTTCATTATTTTGTCCGGAAAGAGCATTTTGCATATATTCATGAAAAATTGGAGCTGCTACTACGGAGCCGTCTGCGCCAGTAGACATGGCGTCATTGTTATTGTTGCCCACCCAGACTGCTGTTGCAAGAGATGGAGTGTATCCGACAGTCCAAGCATCGTGAAAGCTTTCTGTAGTACCGGTTTTGGCAGCTACAGTTCTATCGGAAAAATGTAAATATGAATTAGAACCAAAAGTAGTAGAACGTGCGTCATTGTCTGATAAAATACTAGAAATTTCATAAGCGATTTGTGGATCTAGAACCTGTTTTTGATTTTTTCCTGATTCATATTGGTAGAGAGTTTTTCCTTGACTGTCTTCAATTTTTAGAAATGGAGTTGTTTCATTTTTAACGCCTTTATTGGCAAATACTGAAAATGCAGTAGCCATATCGATAGGTTTAACTTCACCACCACCTAAAACTAACGATAGACCGTATTGGTCAGCACCATCATTTAGAGTGGTAATACCCATCTCATGTGCTGTTTCTAAAGCACTATCTATACCAACTAAAGCTAGCATTTTTACAGCTGGAATATTTAATGAATTAGAAAGAGCGAAACGTATTGTGACGGGACCGTTGAATTTACCGTTATAGTTGGACGGTGTATAATTGCCAAAATCAGTTTTTACATCCCAAAGTACTGATGATGGGCTATATTTTCCTTTAAAACCAGTAGCATAGACGATTGGTTTAAATGAAGATCCAGGTTGTCTATCTGATACAGTAACATTAACTTGACCGTCATTTTCAGTATCGAAGAAGTCATGAGATCCTACCATGGCAAGAATTTGTCCTGTTTTAGGATCAAGTGAGACAAGAGCAGCATTGCTTGCACCCATAGAAAGGTTTTTTTCATAACCATTTTTTACTGCTTCTTCTGCAGCTTTTTGTTTATTGATATCAAGTGTTGTGGTAACTTTTAGGCCGCCTTCGGTAACTTTTTCTTCGCCGTACATTTCGACTAATTTTTCCTTAACATAAAGTACAAAGTGTGGGGCTGTGATGTTTTCGTCTTGTTCAACAACTTCAATTTTTTTATCTTTAGCTTCTTTTGCTTGATCTTGAGTAATATATTTTAGCTCAACCATACGATCAAGAATATAATCACGACGTGTTTTTAATGCGTCTGGATGAGTTCCATATGGAGAATAATATGTTGGTGCGTTTGGTAGGGCAGCTAGAGTTGCAGCCTCATCTAATGTAAGATCTTTAACTGATTTTTTATAAAATGTTTGACTAGCTGCTTCTATACCATAAGCATTGGATCCATAAGGTATCTCATTGAGATACATAGTTAGTATTTCATCCTTTGAATACATTGCTTCTAATTCTAGAGATAAAATTAATTCTTTAATTTTGCGGTCAAATGTTTGTTTGGTTGTCAAAAGTGCATTTTTAACATATTGTTGAGTAATTGTTGACCCACCTTGTAAGACATCACTATGATGAAAGATATCACGATATAATGCACGAGCAATACCTGTAAAATCTACACCCATATGTTTATAGAAATTTTTGTCTTCTGCTGCAACAGTAGCATTTTTTACATCTTGAGGTATAGTTGACGATTCAACAACTGTTCGTTTTTCTTCACCATGAATGTCATATAGTACTTTGCCATCACGATCAAGAATTTGAGTTGATTGCGCTGGAGTGCGATTTTTAATATTTCCTGGAGTTGGTAGATCCTTGGAATACCATGCAAAAAGAACAATAGATAAACATAAAATAATACCCAATGTCCATAAAACAATTTTTTTAATTTGTTTTTTGGAAAATTTACGATATTTTCCTAATCCCTCGTTGTTTTTTTTATTGTTTTTGTTCTTTGAAAAATAATTAATTATATTCATATAAAATAAAATTATTTATTATTAATCTTTACTTTACATTATAGCAAAAGTTTCAGTATAATATATACAAATAGAAAGGATGTCAAGGTATGAAAAAAAATGTTCTAGATTCGATATTAACACTTGGTGTTGAAGAAATAATTGTTAAAGAAGATCTATATAAGAAATTACAATCAGGAAAAAAACTTCGAATTAAATTGGGTGTTGATCCAACTAGGCCTGATATTCATTTAGGCCACGCAGTTACTTTATGGACGCTGAAAGCTTTGCAAGATATGGGTCATAAAATAATTTTTTTAATAGGTGATTATACTACGAGAATTGGTGATCCTTCAGGTAGAAATAAAACTCGTCCAATACTTGATGACGCAACGATTAAACGTAATGCAAAATCTTATCTTGATCAAGTTGGGAAAATATTAGATATTGCTAAAACTGAAGTCTGTTTTAATTCAGAGTGGTATAAAGATTTTAGTTTTACGCAAATTATTGAAGTAACTAGTTCTTTTACGGTAGCAAGAATTATTGAAAGAGATGATTTTAATAAAAGATTGAAAGCAAAAACAGATATTGGTTTGCATGAATTGTTGTATCCGGTAATGCAGGCTTATGATTCGGTCAAATTAAAAGCAGACGTTGAAATAGGAGGAACTGATCAGAAATTTAATATGCTGGCAGGGCGAGAATTGCAAAAGAAAATGGGAATGGCACAGCAAAATATTATCCAAATGAAACTGTTGGTTGGCACAGATGGTGTTAATAAAATGAGTAAATCATTGGATAATTATATTGGTATTAGAGAAAAACCAAGTCAGCAATTTGGTAAGATTATGTCCATTCCTGATTCATTAATTGAAGATTATGCAATATTGGCAGCGAGAATGGATGACAAGAAATTAAAAGAAGTTAAATCCATGATAAAAAATAACCCAAGAGATGCTAAAGCATTAGTGGCAAAAACTATTGTAGAATTGTATTATCCGGAAGAAGGCGGGCAAGCTGAAGCAGATTTTAATAGACAGTTTAAAGACAAGGAAATTCCTTTTGATATACCAACAGTAAAAATTAAAAATAAAAATCTTAATCTCGTTGATCTGATGTTGCAAACAAAGTTGGTAGCGTCAAAAAGTGAAGCAAGAAGATTGATAGAACAAAGAGGCGTTAAGATAGATAAAGCAATTATTGGAGATAATAATGAGACTGTTGCTATTTATTCAGGTATGATATTGCAGGTAGGTAAAAGAAAGTTTGTTAAAATAATATAAATAAGGAGGGTAGCGTGGATAAGAAAACAACATTAATTGTCGTGATGATTGTTGCAATTTGTTTGATCGGTTTTATTTATGTTGCTTATCTTATTGATACAAATAAAATAGCAACTCAAGCAGATGTACAAAGTACAGAAAGCGCTGAAGATTTGACATCATTGCCTTCACCAGATAAATCAATTATTTCAACAATATATTCAGCAATTATTAGTCCGTTCGTTGGCAATAAATAGAAAGTAGAAATAGATGTATCAAGATAAAATAAAAATAATTATTAAAAATGCTTTACTAGAAGCTGGTTTTGAAGAATTAAAAGACTTTGTTATTGAAAAGCCAAAAGATAAAAGATTTGGTGATTATTCAACTAATGTTGCCTTGATTGCAGCAAAAAAATATGGTAAGAATCCTCATGAAATAGCTGAAACAATTAGTCAAAAGATAATATCTAAAGAATTTCGTATTAAAATTGCCGGGGTAGGGTTTATAAATTTTTATTTTAATAATGAAATTTATTTTGAAGTGGTAAAAAATATTTTAGCATTGGGCTCCCAATATGGTTCAAGTAAGATTGGTGAAGATAGAAAAGTGCTCGTTGAATATTCCGAACCAAATGTCAACAAATATCTACATATTGGACATGCAAGAAATGATTTTTTGGGTATGGCTTTAGCAAATATTTTGCAATTTTCTGGATACAAGGTGATAAAGGCTAACTATTATAATGATCGAGGAATTGCAATTGCTAAAACAATGTTAATGTATGATAAGTATCACCAAGGTGAAGATCCTGTTACATTAGGTATAAAACCAGATGTGTTTGTGGGAAAGATTTATGCTGAATATGAAAAAGAATTAGAAAATCATCCGGAATTAAAACAAGAAGCCGCTGATTATTTGATACGTTATGAAGCTGAAGATCCGCAAATAATTAAATTATGGAAGAAAATTACTAATTGGGCGTACATGGGTTTTAATCAAACTTATAAAAGGGAAGGATCGCATTTTGATGTTATATTTCATGAAAGTGAAATTTATAAAAAAGGTAAAGCTGTAGTACAGAAATATCTGGAAAAAGGAATATTTCAAAAAGCACAAGATGGGCACATATTTATTGATTTAACAAACTATGGTTTAGATGAAAAAGTATTAATGCGTTCTGACGGGACAGCAATATATATAACTTCTGATCTAGTTTTAGCGGAAGAAAAGGAAAAGATGGGGATTGATAAATCAATTTATGTAGTTGATATATATCAGTCTTATCATTTTAAGGTATTGTTTAAAATTTTTGAATTACTTGGATATAAATGGGCTAGCAAATGTTTTCATCTTGGATACGGATATGTATTTTTGGGTGATAAAAAAATGTCATCGCGTAAAGGCAATACTATTGCTACAGATGAGTTATTGGATGATTTGAAAAAGAAAATTAGAATTATGATGACTTCTGCGCAAAAACAAAAAGTAACAAACGATAAAGAAAGAGAAGATGTGGCCGAGAGTCTAGCATTAGGTGCAGCAAAATATACAATGTTAAAATATGAAGAACAAAAAGATATCCGATTTATCCCGGATGAAACAATCAAACTAGAAGGTGATACTGGTCCATATTTACAGTATACGTATGCTAGAATCAAAGGTATCTTAAAGAAAAGTCTAATTGGCAATTTAGATGATCTAAATACTGAAACAAAAATCAACACTTCTGAGAATGAATTAATTACGCATTTAGTAAAATTTCCAGAAGTAATTAAGAAGGTTTCTATGTCTTATAAGCCACATTTTTTATGTAACTATTTATTTAATTTGGCGCAATTGTTCAATTCTTTTTATAATGTTAGTCCGGTACTAAAATCAGAAAATGAAACAAAAAAATTTCGTTTGGCACTCTGTATGGCAAGTGCACAAGTTTTAAAAAATGGTTTGGATTTGTTAAATATTGATACCCCAGAAAGATTATAGATGTATTTTATTTGCAAATTTGTTGTATTAATAAGCAGATAAGTTAAAAGCTAATTTTCAGCTAATTCTCAAATATTAACATTAAACTTTATTATATGAGAATATTAATTATCGAAGATGATCACAAAATTGCAAATGCAATAAAAAAAGGTCTTGAACAAGAGTCGTATGCTGTTGATGTAAGCTATGATGGTAAGGATGGCTTTGGTTCTGCCATGACGATTAATTATGATCTGGTAATTTTAGATAGAATGTTGCCAGAGATTGACGGTATGAAAGTTTGCCAAGCATTGCGGGATAATAAAATTGCTACGCCGATTTTAATTTTAACTGCTAAAGATAAAATTAGTGATAAAGTTGAGGGGTTAAATGCTGGAGCTGATGATTATTTAGCTAAACCTTTTGCTTTTGAAGAATTATTAGCTAGAGTTAGGGCATTAATTAGGAGACCTCGTCATGTATCTCAAGATGTTTTGCAGGTTGGCGATCTTAGCTTGGACACAATTAATTTTATTGTGAAGCGTCGTAACAAAGTTATATCTTTGTCAAATAAAGAGTTTGCTCTGCTGGAATATATGATGAGAAATCCTGGTAGAATATTAACAAAAGATAATATTATAGCGCATGTTTGGGATTATGATGCTGATATATTGCCAAATACAGTTGAAGTATTTGTTGGATATTTGAGAAATAAGATTGATAAAGCCTTTAAAGAAGATGAACCATTAATAAAAACAGTTAGAGGATTTGGATATAAAATTTCAAAGGATTAAATGTCATTTCATGCAACATATTTAAAATTGACAATAATTTATGTACTAATTATTATGACAATTAGTATTTTTTTCAGTGTTAGTATGTATCAGATCTCTTCAAAAGAATTAAATAAAGGGCTAGAGCAACAAAATCGTTTTTTGAATGAGATGCCTAATCAGCTGGGTGATCCACAAAGACAGAGAATGGATCAATTGCGCCTGGAACAATTAGCAAAAAGTAATCAAAATTTAAAGATTAATTTGATATATTTTAATTTGATAATTATTTTATTATCTTCTTTTGGTAGTTATTTTTTTGCTAAGAAAACATTACAACCTATAAAAGATATGATGGATGCACAAAATAATTTTACTGCTGATGCATCTCATGAACTTCGAACTCCTCTTACGGCGATGAAAGCTGAAATTGAAGTTAACTTAAAGGATGACAAATTATCTTTAAATTATGCAAAAGAATTGTTAGAAAGTAATTTGGAAGAAATTAAAAAATTAGAAGATTTGTCAACAACTTTATTGAGTCTTGCCAGATACGAAAAAAATGTTCAGCTAGAATTTAAAGAGCTGGCATTAATGGACGTAATGGTTGAGGCTTATGAAAAAGTTGAAAGTTTGGCAAAGAAAAAGTCGATTGTATTTAAAAATAATTTTGAAAATATTAAAATTCTTGGAGATAGACAAAGTTTAGTAGAATTGTTTGTAATAATTATCGATAATGCCATTAAATACAGTCCAAATGATTCGAAAATTTTTCTTACTGTTGTTCAGGAGCAGGGGAACGCGGTTGTAAAAATTCGCGATAATGGTATTGGCATAGAAAAAGATAAATTATCCCATATTTTTGAAAGATTTTATCAAGCTGATGCTTCTAGAAATAAAAACAAAATTAAAGGCTATGGATTGGGTCTGGCTATTGCTAAGGAAATAATCGGTTTACACCAAGGTTCTATTAAAGTTGATAGTCAAATTGGCAAGGGCACAGAATTTATAATTAAATTTAAAAAGATATCCTAGCCAGAGATTATTAACAGGATATTCTAAGCTAAAATTAAAGTTCTTGATATATATTAATTTAAGATAATAATTTTTTTTATTAATCTTATTATCAATAACATTTGAATAATATTGATAAATTATTTTTTTTATATTTAAGGAAAAAATTATGAACAAGAAAATTTGGTTTATTATTGTGGGAATACTGGTTGTTGTTGGGGGATTTTTTGCATGGAAATCTTTTAGTAAAAAAGACACTACGGTAACTTATGAAACAGAAGCTGCCGAGAAGGGAGCGTTGACAACTTCAGTATCGGCTTCTGGTACGATAAGTAGCAGTAATACTTATGATATTACTACCTCTGTTTCTGGAACGATTTCTAAAGTGTATGTTAGTAATGGTGATCAGGTAACAGAAGGACAAGCTATTGCAGATATTGAGATGGATGATACTGCTAAACAAGAAAAAACCACTTTGTACTCAAGTTATCTTTCTGCGCAAAATGCTGTCGAGACAGCAAAACAAGATAAACTTTCATTGTCAGCGCAAATTGATCAAAATAAAGCATCAGTTGTAACTACACAAGCAAACGTGGATTATGCAAATAGTCATGACAATCCAACAACTAAATCTGGCTATACTGACAGTGAGAAAGAAGAACTGTCTTTAAAACTATCGCAGGCACAAAAAACTTTGCAATTATCTGAACAAAAATATTCACAAGCAGATACAGCGATTACTTTAGCGGAGACTAAATTAACCTCTGCTTATTTAGAGTATGAAAATTATTCTACTACTATTAAGGCTCCGGCTACCGGGAAAATAATTAGTTTGTCTTATGAGTCAGGGGATACTTTATCTAGTAAATCTTCATCATCTAGTAGTTCTTCATCTTCCTCGAGTACTGGAACAACGAGTTCCAACAGTTCATCGTCGAATAGTATAGGTACAATTGTTAAAGAAAGCAATGACAAACTTCAAGCAGAAGTTACTATTACCGAAGCTGACATTGCTAAAGCTAAACAAGATCAGAAGGTAACAATTACAATAGACGCCTTGTCTTCAGATATTACTTATACCGGTAAAGTATTATCAATTGATACAACTGGGTCGGTATCATCTGGTGTTACTACGTACTCTGCAATAATAGAATTTGATGAAAATGTTGAAAATGCTTATTCTAATATGAATGTAACGGCTAATATTACTACTAATATTGTAAACGATGTGATATTGGTTTCTTCATCCGCTGTTACAACAAATGATAGTGTGTCGACAGTTCAAGTTTTAAAGAATGGAACTCCGGAGACTGTAACTGTAGAGACTGGAGACTCCAATGATACACAAACAGTTATTAAATCTGGTGTCAGTGTTGGTGATGAGATTGTCACTCAAACAAATAGTAGTTCAACCACAACATCAAAAGCTACATCAACTGGTTCTTCAATATTCGGGTCAAGTAGTAATAACCGCAGTAGTAATAGTGGTGGTATGCCAGCAGGTGGCCCAGGTGGAATGTAAAATAATTAAAAGAGTTGTTTATGAAAAAAACAATTATTGAAATACAGAATTTATCAAAAATTTACAAGATGGATACCTATGAAACTATTGCTTTAAATAATGTAAGCTTTACGGTAAAGGAAGGGGAATTTGTATCAATCATGGGTCCATCTGGATCAGGAAAATCAACTTTAATGCAAATCATTGGATTGCTTGATGTAGCAACTAATGGTGAATATTATCTTGATGGCGTGAATGTTCGTAAATTAAATGATGATCAAATGGCTGAAATTAGAAATCAAAAAATTGGATTTGTTTTTCAGTTTTTCAATTTGTTGCCTCGACGAGATGCTTTGCAGAATGTAGCTATTCCAATGATTTATGCAGGGATGAACGCTAAAGAGAGGAATGAAAGGGCATCGGAATTATTAAAGATGGTTGGGCTTGAACAACGTGTACATCATTTGTCTAATCAATTATCAGGTGGTCAACAACAGCGTGTAGCAATAGCAAGAGCTTTGACGCTAAATCCGAGTATAATTTTAGCTGATGAACCAACCGGTAATATTGCCAGTCATCAAGCTCAAGAAGTGATGGATATATTTCATCGAATGCATGAACAAGGCCATACGATAGTTATGATTACTCACGAACCGACTATCGCTCATCATGCAGAAAGGGTAATTACTATTAAAGATGGAGAAATAGTAAGTGATAAAAAAAGTAATAGGACATAAGCATGAAAATTAATTATTCAGAAATATTTATAGAAAGTTTTCGAACTTTATTTATAAATAAATTAAGAACTGGTTTGGCGATGCTTGGTATAGTGATTGGTATCGGAAGCGTGATTGCTTTAGTGTCTTTAGGACAATCAAGCACAGCAGCTGTTGAATCGCAGGTTGAATCATTAGGATCTAATCTATTGACAGTGCAACCTGGTTCAAGTAGTTCCGGTGGTATTAGAGGAGCAAGAGGATCAGTAACAACTTTAACTCTTGATGATGCTGAAGCTATTGCCAAGTTATCTTCAATAAGTGAAGTTGCTCCAATATTATCTACTCAATCACAGGTTAGCACTGGTTCAACTAATACAAATACGCAGATATACGGAGTAACTGCTTCTTATGCTGATGTAAAAAAAATTACAACAGAATATGGCAGATTTATTGCTAATAGTGACGATAATAATACCTCAAAGGTAGCAGTATTGGGTCCGACTGTCGCTGAAACTCTTTTTACAGATGCTTCAAAAGCTGTGGGTCAGACAATAAAAATTGGTACTACGACTTACAAGGTGGTTGGTGTAACCGAATCTAAGGGTGGTAGTACAATGTCAAACCAAGATGATCTTATTTATATACCATTAACAACGGCACAAAAACAATTAACTGGTAAAAAATATTTAAGTTCAATTGCTATCGAAGTTAAAGATAAAAACCTTATGACAAGTGCCCAAGATGAAGTTGGATATTTATTATTATCTAGACATAAAATATCAAGTGCTAGTGATGCTGATTTTTCTATCATGTCTCAAGAAGATATTTTAGAAAGTGCTTCTTCTATGACCAGTACAATGACGACATTGTTAAGCGGCATTGCCGCTATCTCTTTGGTTGTTGGTGGTATTGGTATTATGAATATTATGTTAGTGACTGTCACAGAACGTACTCGTGAGATTGGTTTGCGTAAGGCACTAGGAGCAACAAAAAGAATTATTATTATTCAGTTTTTGACAGAAGCAATAATTTTAACATTT
>CAZFAN010000007.1:0-16202 GCA_964516525.1 uncultured Candidatus Saccharibacteria bacterium
AGTGCTAATTTTAATACAATTTATGCAAATTGGATCAAGGCTAAAGATATCAATAATTTAGGATTTGATGAGCAGGGCAATAGCTGGGTTGATGCTAATAAGAAATATTTTTTAACAAAAATGTTTGGTACTATGGCATACTCGCAAATGGATGATGATCTTTATTTGCAGGATGCTACCAACAATAAAACAGTAGGAGTTCCTTCTTGGTATGAAAGTTTTTTAACAAATTTATCAGTAAATATGATTTGGTATATCGCAGCCATTCTTGTGATGTTTTTTATTCCGATTATCTGGCAATTTCGTCGAGTTGGTAAAACAACAAGAATTATTTGTTGGATTTCACAAATTATTAGTTTATGTCTAAAAATTAGCCTTATCATAGCTGTAAGTAGCTATGTTTATAGTTCTTATCTATCGGATTTCCACGGAGCTCAATATTGGTATAGTTGGTATCAATGGTATGATAGTTCTGTTGTTATTTTATTCACCTATTTTTTACCAGTCGGTATGATAATAGTATTATTATCTGAATTTCTTTATCAAATAAAATATTTAAAAAAATAATTTTTTTAAAACAATTATACTAATTATTTCCAATATGTAGTGCTGTTGTTAACCAGTTGGAAAAATTATTTACATAAGGAGTTTTTAGTCCTAAAGCCCAAATTCCAAGCAATATAACCATGCAAACTATCATTGCTCCGGCAATTGTTTTTATCTCGTGATAAACTGTTTTAGCTAATTTTTTGTCTTGTTTGTCTGATTCTATGACAGAAGTTTGTTTGTTAGCTTCTTGCTTTTTATTTTGTTCTAGATTGTTTGTGATCGTTGTATTCGATAATTCAGCTTTATTTTGAGTTTGAATTAAAGCTTGAGCAAGTTGTGCATTAAATTTTTTCTTTTTCTTTTTGCTCATAATATTATAAAATTTTTTTGATAAATGGAGGCCTGAGTGGGAATTGCACCCACGCATAGAGGTTTTGCAGACCTCTGCCTTACTGCTTGGCTATCAGGCCATGATACTATTTGATATTAACAAATTTTTTACCTGTATTCAATAAGTTAAAAATCAGTTATAATAACAAATATGCAAATAAGATTAAATAAATTTATCGCTGATTCAGGAATATGTTCTAGGCGTGCAGCTGACAAACTTATTTCAGAAGGAAAAATCCAGATCAATGGTATTGTTACCAGAGAAATGGGCTGCAAAGTAAATCCTTCTTTAGATAAGATTGTTTATGATGGAAAAGTTTTAAACAATTCGCAAAAATTTGTTTACTATATGGTAAACAAACCAGTCGGATACATCTGTAGTATTTCTGACCCTTTCGCGCATCATAAAATTACCGAGTTAGCACCAGATACTCATCGAGTGTTTCCTGTAGGCAGACTCGATAAAGACACACAAGGCTTGATTATTCTGACCAACGATGGAGATCTTTCTTACCAATTGACTCATCCTAAATTCAAGCACCAAAAAACTTATGAAGTAGAATTTCGTATTTCATATTTAAAGAAAAATGTTACACAAAGCAATGCGCTATTTTGTATCAATGAACTAAAAAGAGGCGTGCATCTTGAAGAAGGTGTGGCTAAATTTGATGAAATCAATTTGATTGAGGTAAATCGTGAAAAACAAACTGTAACAATAAGTGTAGTGTTACATCAAGGCTGGAAACGTCAGATTAGACGTATGCTTGGTGCACTTGGTCTTAAAATTGTTGTTCTGAAAAGAGTTAAAATTAATAAACTCGAGCTCGGAGATCTGGAAGTTGGTAAATACAAAGTAATCAATAAAAAAGATATTCTTTAATTGGTTGCAATATTTTTGTTATTAGATCCAAAAGACTGATTTATTTTTATATTGCGTTCTTCGGCTAATTGGTAAATTTGTTTTTTTATCTCATAAGGGTTTTGTACATATTTAAGTTCTCCTTCAGTTGCGTCTGCTCCGGCGGTATTTAAAAGGATACTGGCTGTTTTTGTAAATAGTTTGTCTGTAAATGTTTCAACAACTTTTACATCAGTTAGTGTTTGATAGTCAATACTGGTAAGTTTTGTTTGTAGCCAACCTTCTTTAATCATGACGCGTTCTGATGTGAGTGCATATTGGTACGATACTTTTAAGTAAAATTTATAATAAATTATAAATCCAATATATATTATGACAGATACAATCACACCAAACCATATAACTATTGCAGAAGAATCTTGTATGAAACGACTAACAATGAAACATAGACTAAAGATTAGGGCGCATAACAAAAAGTTACAACCAGCATAAAGTTAATATATCCTTTGCCAATACTAAAAACAGTAATTAGTTTTTCGTCAGAGTTTAATTTATTTTCCCAATAATTATCATTATTCATAATTTTATTATACCAATTTGCCAAGAATAAATAAAAAAATTCTCAAATTGAGAATTTTTCTGGAGCGGGCGATGGGATTCGCACCCACGACCTTTTCCTTGGCAAGGAAACGTTCTACTCCTGAACTACGCCCGCATGAATTTATATAAAAATTATTAAAATTTTTCTAAAGTTATTATATCATCTTGCAAAAAGCCTGGCAATACCTTATAATGTACTCATTATGCACAATATTATTCAAATAGCCCAGATAGTTATATCAGTGTTATTGATTATATCAATTCTCTTGCAGAATCGCGGTACTGGTTTAGGAGGCGCCTTTGGAGGAGAAGCAAATGTTTATCGTTCCAAACGTGGCATTGAAAAAGTTTTATTCAATGCAACAATTGTTTTAGGCGTACTATTCATCGTGCTCTCAATTTTAAGCTTATTCTATTTTTCAAAATAAATATTAAAATATTTTAATGCATGAAAAATAAATTATTTGCTTTTTTTGCATGGATAAAAAGTTTTTTCACTACTTTGGGAAGTGTTTTTAGTGCAGGTGAAAAAATTATTATTAGTGCATTAGTGATTATCCTGATTGTATCCGGAATTGTTTTATTGCGACATAGCTATCTTGATACTACTACAGAAGTTGCAAATTATGGTGGCACATATCGTGAAGGCGTGGTTGTCAAAAACAAAGATGAACTAACAGGCACAGTCAATAGACTAACAAAAATTGGCCTAACTGCTTTTGACGATAAAGGCAATATTATTCCAGAAGTTGCCGAATCTTGGGAAGTATCTGAAGACACTACAACATATACTTTTACTATCAAGTCAAATTTTTCTCGTGATGAAATTGTTAAAACTGTAGAAAAACAAAAAGATATTTGGCCTGGTATTCAGATCTCACCGGAAGCAGACAATAAAATTATTTTCAAATTTCCACAATCATACTCGCCATTTTTAGCCAGTACAACAGAACCAATCTTGCCTTATGGGCCATACAAATTGGTAAATAATGGAGTTACAGAAATGAATTTTGTTCGCAATGACGATTTTTATAAAGGCAAACCATATTTGGAAAAAATTGTTATAGATATTTATCCAAATAATACTGAATTGGTCAAAGCCTACAAAGCAAAAGATATTGACGGTGTCTATTATGTTGAAAATAGTGTTGATTATAAACAATTAAATAGTTATACTTTTTCTTTGCCTAGATACAATATGATATTTTTTAATACCACCAGAGATGTATTTAAAGATAAAGAGGTGCGAAAAAATATTGCTGAAGGAAAAACTCTCGAACAACCAATCAATATTACTCTAGTGTCATTGGACAATGAAAAAAATCGTGCATTGGTTTCTGATTTGCAAACCAAATGGCAAGCACAAAATATTACCATGGATGTGTATTATAAAAGCGCTGAAGAACTTATCAACAATATTATTCCTGCTCGAGATTATGATGTATTGGTTTATGGCCTAAATTATGGAGTAGATCCTGATCCGTATCCTTTTTGGCACTCAACACAAGCTGTGTCAACCGGCCTAAATCTATCAAATTTTTCCAATATTGATGCTGATGTGGCTCTTGAAGAGGCAAGAAAGACATCTGACCCTAAAACTCGTCAAGAAAAATATGATGAATTTTGGCAGATTTTCAATGCAGAAGTACCAGCAATTATTGTTTCGCAAGATCAATGGACATTTGGGGTATCGGATAAATATCATGGCATTACTACTGGATATACTATCAATCCAGAAGATAGATTTGCTAATATTAAAGATTGGTATCTTAAGACCAAACGCGTGAAAAAATAGTTTAAATTAGTGTTATAAAAAATACAAAAATAGGTAGCAATACCTATTTTTCTTTTTTTATGTATGTATACCTAAAATATCCACTTGTCATAAAAAGTATGATGATGTATGATATTTATAATGTTCTTTAAAAAGGGGGTGAAAGAATGAGCGATTCCATGGAGATAACTAACAAAGAAGAAATTATTGACCGGATGCAGAAAAATTTAAATCAAAAAAATGAGGAGTCAGTGAGCAAACCGACTAATGTTGGTTTGATAGATAAGGAAACAAAAAGAAGATGGCTCACGCCATTAATCATTCCGCAAAACTGATTTTAAGGAGGACGCCATGTCAATTGCCGGAGTAAGAAAAAATGAAAATATCAATTATATCGTTGCGACAGCTTTCGAAGAAAGCATTCGTAACAAAAAAGAATCTCAGGCGGGCAAAAAAAATCCGTCTAATCCCGAAAATCTCTCAAGAGAAGAACTTTTGTGCCTCTTGGAGGAAAAAGGGGCTTGCTCTCCGTATTCATTTTAAATTAATTATTGTCGGGGCTATATGCCCCTTTTTTATTTGCAAAAAATATATGATTTGATAAGATAATATGTTAACATTATCTTAAGCTAACTTTAGGTTTATTATGCAACGACAAAGACTAACTATCACACTCAGAGAAGATCTACTTGCACAAATTGACAAAAAAATCGACGGTGTTCGTATTCGCAATCGTTCTCATGCAATTGAATATCTATTGACCAAGTCCATTGGTTCTAAAATTACCAAAGCATTTATTCTAGCAGGTGGACACGGACTGAAGATGCGACCCTTTACTTATGAGATGCCCAAGTCGCTAATTCCGGTAAAAAATAAACCGATTCTAGAATACATTATCGAATCATTGCGCGATCATAATATTCGCGATATTTATTTAGGTATTGATTATCTTGGAGAAAAAATTAAGTCTCATTTTGGAGATGGTGCAAAATTTGGGGTTGATATTACCTATATTGACAATAAAAAACCATTGGGTACAGCCGGTGCTCTCAAATCAGCACAAAAATATCTCAAAGATAACAATTTTATCATGATTCACGGAGATGTTCTTGCTGATGTTGATTTATCAGACATGATTGATTTTGCTGAAGAAGAAAAAGGCATTCTGACTATGGCGCTAACTTCAATCGACGATCCGTCTTTATATGGGTCAGTCAAACTACGTGGCGCTCGCATTGTCGAATTTGCAGAAAAGCCAGAAGCTTCACATAGTGTTTCGCGTTTGATTAATGCCGGTATTTATATTGTTACTCCGGAAATTTTTAATTATTTACCAACAAAAAAAACAAGTTCACTAGAATCAGATGTATTTCCAGCTCTCATCTCGGATAGAAAAATGATTGGTTATCATTTTGCAGGAAACTGGTTTGATATTTCGACTCCAAAAATCTACGAACGTGCTTTAAAAGAATGGAGAAAATAAACTTAATTGTTTTTTAAAACAATAAGTTCTTTTAAAATAAGGAGGAGATTAATATGAGTTGTGCTAACATGCCTATTATAATTGAGGCAAACCAAGCAATTGCTGTCTCAGGAGAAAATTCGTCAATTTTATTAACCGAGGAGGTGACAAACAAACTCAGGCGCTTATCGGCACAGGTATGCCGAACATTTATTGATAATTGGCAATATTTTGTTGCTAATATCGATAGTCATTTTATACATCATGGCCATGTGAGAATATACCTTATGGTAATTGATGAAAATTTTTTAATTGACAATACTATCTATCGCTTATTGGCGGTGGTGCCAGGTGCGAAACCAAAGATGGATAGTCAAATTGCTTTAAGTTTGCAAGTTGCAAAAGACATTTGTAGTAATAAAATTACATTTAATCCTTATAGTTCGTGGTGGGCGTGTCGCGAAAATCTACCGAATTTTAAGGAAAACTATAAAGCATCCATTGAATTTCATCAACTAGATAAGCAGAAATTGTATCTTTTTACTGTTGGTGATGAATATAAGAAACACGACATAATTACATTTACCAAACAGTTCATTGTCTCGATATATAAAAAGCTATCGTGTAATGAACAATTCTTGCACCAATATCACTTAGGAGAATTGTTGATTATTCCAGAGGATACAGACGCAATAGTTCATAAGGCTGATAAGGATTATTTATATCTACTTTGTCGTCTATACGATCAAGAGGAAAAACAATACAAGAAACTTTATATCCTTCAAAAGCAACAAGATATTGCAAAGTTTTGTTGTTTTTCGTTAAAGTTTAATGAACTGCAGCGTCGGTATTTACTCGGGCTCGACGTGGAAGAAAAATATAAGTTTTTCGTCAATGCGTTGAGCTTGGACTACGTACATCCTGAAGAAGCTAATGCGTAATTTTTTTAAGCTATATTATAGCTGCTTATAAAGCAGCTATTTTTTCTGGACAAAATATAAAAAATTTGATAATCTATATTATGACCTTTGATTTTATGGTCATTTTTCAATTTTCGACTTACTTATTTAAGTCGAGGTGGTGAAACTGGCAGACACGCTACCTTGAGGTGGTAGTGCTCGTAAGAGCTTGCAGGTTCAAGTCCTGTCCTCGGCACCATCATTTACAATTTATTTTGGGCGGTTAGCTCAGTTGGTAGAGCATCTCGTTTACACCGAGAGGGTCGGGGGTTCAAGTCCCTCACCGCCCACCATATTATGCTAAAAGCTACTAGCGCAAACACATAGCGCTTGCACATCGAAGCTTTAGCGAAGACGTGCCAAGGTAGCTCAGTGGTTAGAGCACATGACTGAAAATCATGGTGTCGGGAGTCCGATTCTCCCCCTTGGCACCAGTTAATATTTTCAAAAATTAACAACACAAGTTATGACAAATTGGCTAGTTAATCATTTCAATGCAAAGTATTTATTCAATACGCATCCGCAAGCAGATAATGGTATAGTCATTTTTTTTATAATTTTATCTTGTTTACTGATTGTCGTAGCAATTGTTTCTGTTTTTATTCTCGGTAAAAAAGCAAAAACAGTCGCGCCTTATGCTACACTAAAAGATAAAATTTTCAATAATTTTATAACCTTAGGAATTATTGGATTGCTGCTAACATTTGTCTACTGGCAAGAAATACCTTATTTGTCATTGCCTATAATTTTGTTAGTATTTATCCTTGTAATTATTGGTCAAACAGTGTATATTATACTGTTCTGGCGTCGTAATATAAATTCTGATATCGCAAAGTATCAAGTCGAACAATCTTACGAAAAATATTTACCTAAAAATAAAAACAATTAAATAATATATAAAAAGGAAATTTCAATGGTTAAAAGTAAAAAAGCAGAACAAAAAACTACAACAAAATTTGCTTCTATGGAAGATATTGTTGCTGCTCATCCAAATGGTTTAGTGCCTATTAAAGCAGGTCAAATGATTGACGTTGCCATTGTTAAAGTTGGTAAATCAAAAATCAATGTTGACGTTGCTGGTTTAAATAGCGGTTTTATTCCTGAAAAAGAATTTTCTTCAGATGTTCTTGATCTAAAACCTGGTGATGTTATCCCGGCTTATGTTTTAATGGTAGAAAATACCGATGGAAAAGTAATTCTTTCACTAAAACGCGCAAACAAAGAACGTTATTGGAGAATACTTGATGAATCTTTCAAGACCAAAGATGTGATCAAAGTTCGTGTCAAACAAGCCAATCGCGGTGGTCTTATTGTTGAATTTGGTAATATCGAAGGATTTTTGCCAGTTTCTCATTTATCAAGTGATCATTATCCAAAAGTTGGCGATCAAAAAGCACGAATTTTAGAAAAATTGCGCAAACTTATCAATACCAGTCTTGAAGTGAAAGTTATTACTCTTGAGCCACAATCATCTAAAGTTATTTTTTCTGAAAAAGAAGCAGGTGACCGAGCTCTAGAGAAAAAAATCAAGAAATACCAAGTTGGCCAACAACTAGAAGGCACAATTACAGGTATTGTTGATTTTGGTATTTTTGTTGATCTTGGAGATATTGAAGGATTAGTGCATATTTCTGAAATCTCATGGGATAAAGTTGAAAATATTCAGAAACTTTACAAACCAGGAGATAGAGTAAAAGTTGAAATTATTGATATTAGCAACAATCGTATTTCATTATCTATTAAGCGTTTAAATGATGATCCGTGGCTTAAACTTGTTGACAAATACAAACCAGAAGATATCGTAAATGGTAAAGTTATTAAAATTACTCCTTACGGTGCTTTTGTAAAAATTGATGACAAAGTTAATGCAATGTTTCACGTTTCCGAGCTTAGTTCTTTGAAAGAAAAAGATGCTAAAGAATTAAAAGACTTATTTGAAGTAGATAAGACTTATGAATTCAAGATTAATAATATTGAAAAAAATTCTCACAAAATTGGTCTAGGTTGGGTTGAGAAAAAAGCTAAAGCAAAAAAGACTAAGTAGAAATATCGACTCATTTCTGATAAAATTAACTAAGAACTTCCAAGGAAGTTCTTAGTTTTTATTCTGGGACATTAATAATTTATTAAGGGGGATACTGTTATGAAAAGATTCTTCGTGCTTCTGGTTTTATTCCAAATTATTTTTTCTGTTGTTTTTGCAGAAACATTATATGGTCCCTATGACATAGACGAAGGGATTAAAAAGTTTCAAGAGATAACTAATCGCAAGGTTTATCACCTTGGCGATGACAACGCATTGCATGACTATGTTGGACAGTGTACATGGTTTTGCTATGCGACAACTAATGAGCGTATGCCTGTAGGGAACGCTTGTGAATGGTATACTGATTTTGCAAGTAAATATCCCGACAGAGTTGGCTCGGAGCCAAAAATCGGTGCTATTTGCGTCTGGGAAGCTTGTCCAGAGTTTTCACAATATGGGCATGTTGGCAAGGTGACAAGAATTTTTTCCGATGGGTCTTTTATAACATGGGAAGCAAATAGAGTGGCAGGGAAAATCACCTGCCAAAAAATTACAAGTAGGGAACATATAACCGGTTTTATTTATCCCAAGGGGGTGAATATGTCGGCTAGTCCTGAGCAGGTACCAAATACAGAAAATAATATAGTAGAGACCCCGGCGAAGCCTTTTTATGTTATCGAAGATAACTGTTATCCGGCGAGCTTTGCAGAAGTCTCGCCAAGCGGAAAAGTCTGGATTGTATTTAGTAATATTGTCGCCAAAGATGTTACTGAGTACAATTTCAACAAATATGTGAAGTTTACTACAAAGTTGCGATCAACGACCTGTTTCAAAAGAAAAGATGAAAACGGTCGTACCACATTTATTTTTTCAAGTAAGTTCTGGGTGCCAGGAGACCGGATTGAAATCAAAATTAAAAGTGATCTCAAGGATATAAATAGTCAAACACTTAACAAAGATTATGCGATGTGTTTCAAGCTTTGCGAACAAAAACTCGTCTCAACCGGACCAGGCAACCAAAATTACTCAATTAAAAATTATGGACTAATTAAACATTGGACCACAACATTTTTTAAACAAGTCCCCTCTATACGGGATTGCGCATTTGATGAAAATGATAATTTGTGGTTAATCAGTTCATCTGTGTTTGCAAAAATAACTAATAATTACAATGAAAGTGTGGTGTTTTCTGCTACGGGTGATATTCAGCTACTTACCATGGGTGCTTTGTGCATCGATGGCCAGTCAATTTACTTTTTAGCAAAAACGAGATCGCAAGAAACAGTAATAGATGCAATCCTTGAGTATAATATATTAACTGGCACCTTGGTCTATAAGGCTTGTGGACTTAACTACAGAGGATTTAGAAGACCGAGATTGCTTACCAAAAATAAAATTGCTGTAGTTTATGATAAGATTGATCCTTGTTTGGCGCGCTTGAGAATAATCAATTTTGGCAATAATACTTATGTTCATCAGGCGGACAGTAATAATTGTCAATATTTGCAGAAAGTGAACCAGGATGCACCAGTTTCAATGGATCCGCAAGGAAATATTTATCTCATTATTGACGGAGAAAATCATTCGGAGATAGCTTCTTTTGATAGCAATTTTAACTTTAAAGGCAATGTCATGCTGCCCAATTTAAAAAAAGATGAATTAATTTATAGTATGGATATAGATAAAAAAGGAGATTTTTATTTATTGATTCGTCGACAGTCAATCTGGTATTTTGAAAAATATAAACTAAAATCAAATATGCTGAAGCTTATATTCAGTTGTCAAACTGCAACAAACGCTGAGTTTATTAGAGTACGAAATGGCGATTTTGTTGCAATAGGTAGCACGTATGAACTTTTAATATATAAGGGAATAAGATAATATCTCATTTCGTTAAATCTTTTTGTTTAGCCGGCCATTGAGCCGGCTTATTTTTTTTGTTAAAATAAGGTAAAAATTAGGAGAAACTATGAATATCAAAAAAACAAGTACAGATCGTTGGGAATTAAAGACTAAAAAGTCAGTTGTTCTATTGGGTGAAACCATAGGTATTGATAGCTTTACCATACCAGGACCGGGCGAATATGAAGTTGCAGGAATCGAAGCAGAAGTATCAAAAGGTATTTATTGTTTTGATGTGGAAGACATGATGATCGTTTATATTGCTAAAGATAAAAAAGATTTTAGCGCTGACGAACTTAAAAAACTTGCAGATTGTGATATATTATTTATCCCAGTTGCAGGTGCAGAAACTATGCAAATAAAAGAAGCTTTATCTGTTATTTCTAATATCGAGCCGTCGGTTGTCATTCCAACTTATTACGACAATTTAGATGAATTTAGCAAATCAGAGGGCACAAATATTGAGGAAATAGCTGAACTAAAAATTAATAAAGATGATATCGTAGCCGATCAAAGAAAGGTATATATTTTGCAATAATGACCAAACTTGAAACTGTTGCAACACGTTTGCAGCAATCCTCAAATATTCTGATCATTACACACGTTTGCCCTGACGGTGACGCTCTTGGGTCCATGTTGGGGCTTAAAATTGCTCTAAAAAATATTGATAAAAATGTTACTTGTTTTTGTGCGGATGGAATGTCTGATATTTTTAAATTTTTACCGGGATCTTCTAGTATTAAACACGAAGTATTGCTTGGCGATTTTGATCTTATAGTTATCTTAGATTGCGGAGATTGCAATCGTACTGGTATATCAGATCGTATTAAGGAGCTATCCAAGATTAAAAATAAAATAATAAATATAGATCATCATCCAAAAAATGATTTGCATCGTATTGCCAAATACAATTTTGTTGATTACGATGCATCGTCTACAGCGGAAATTATTTATGAATTAATCAAGATCATGCATATTAAAATAGATAAAGATATTGCTCTTTGCTTATTGTGTGGGCTTTATACAGATACTGGATCTTTTAAACACTCAAGTACGACTCCAAAAACTTTAAAAATCGCATCTACTCTATTGCAAAAAGGTGCACGGCTCAAAAAAATCACACAAAATGTTATTGCTAATCATTCGGTATCAGCATTGCATTTATGGGGGATTGCTCTAAAAAGATTAAAAATCAATGCTAAATACGGTATCGCTGTGTCGGCGATTACCCAAGAAGATCTTATTGCTTGTCACGCTAACGATGATGACGTGTCAGGAATTGTAAATATGATCAACACTGTTCCTCAGACAAAAGTTGCTTTATTTTTATTTCAAAAAGACAAAGAAACTATAAAAGCAAGTATCAGAACAGAAGATGACAATGTTAATTTGACTAAGCTTGCCCAGCATTTTGGTGGTGGTGGTCATAGAAAGGCATCTGGTTTTGTTTTTAGCGGTAAAATAATTATTAATAGAAATAATTTTGATATTAATTTTATCACAAATGGTTGAAGTAAAAGTAAAATTTTGTTAAAATAGACCAGTAATTAATTTTTTACATATGCCGCGGTGGTGGAATGGTAGACACGCAGGACTTAAAATCCTGTAGAGCTTAAACTCTGTGTGGGTTCAAGTCCCACCCGCGGCACCATTAAAATCCAAGTATTAAGATTAGAATTTTATCTATTTTTAATATCTGGATTTTTTAATACCATTTTAATACCATTATCACACACCGGGTGTGTGATAAAATCCCTTTCCCTTCCCTATCTGATAGGGAAGTCGGCACAAACTATAAAATTTTTATTTTTTAAAAATATTATATTTATTGATAATGAGAAAAAATATTAAACATTTTTAATCTAAAATAGGGGAGTCGTTTTTTAAAAAAACGACTCCCCTATTAGTTTATTAATTTTTATCCATTTTTACGTGGAGAAAGTTTGATAGAAATTTTAAACTTTCTTTCCTCTCCGTTTACATCAGGAATCTTATCTGTTTTAGATGTCTGATAAAATTCTACCAATTCCCCTGCTAATATTTCTTCAAGAGTGGATATTTCTTCTTTGTTTTCTTTGATTTCCCATACTAATTTATCGTTTTCTGTTTTAGCATAAATTTCTTCTTTGATACGTTTTTTCTCTGCGGCAGCTTCCTTGGTTTTTTTATTTGCCAGTTCATATGCTGGGTGACTAGTTATCTGGTCATCTAAAATATTTTTAGCTTTTTTGATTTCCTCTTTGTACTCTTCGATTTTCTGGATGCGTTGTTGAATAGTAGCGATGTTCATTATCTCTCCTTTTAAATAATTTATAATTTTTTAAACTAATAAAAACAGCTAAAAATAGCTTATTTGTTTATTAATTATAAACCTAGAATTTTTTTTTAACAAATGCATTTTACAATATTTTTAGATTTTGTTATGATAAATACAATATGGCAGTCGCAAAAAGAACAGCAATAAAAATTATTACAACTGTAGTCGTACTAGCAATTGTCGGGGTAGCGGCTTATTTTTATTTCCCAAAAATATTTGGAGATATTCTTTACCCTATCGAATACGAAGATTTAATCGTCAAATACAGTAAACAATTTGCTATGGATCCAGCTTTGGTAGCGGGAATTATTTATACAGAAAGTCATTTTTCTCCAGCTGCTTCAAGTGGAGTTGGTGCCCAAGGACTTATGCAAATTATGCCGGCTACCGGGCAAGCCATTGCTGGTAGACTAGGAGAACCATTTGGAGATCTTCTTGATCCAGATACAAATATTCGTTATGGAACTTCATATATTAGATCATTGATCGATGCTTATGGTGGAGATGTTGATGCTGCTTTGGCTGCTTACAATGGTGGATCTGGCACTGCAGATAGATATGTCATTTCTCGTTCCGATGCAAGTTTACCAGACGAGACAGCTGCCTATATTAAAAAAGTAAATTCTGCTTGGCAAATATATGAACAACTTTATGGCAATGTTCTAAATGCTAGCAATGTTGCTGAAGCTCTTAAGATCAAACAAGAAGAACAAGAAAAAAGTTGGTGGGATAAAATGCTTGAGCGTGTTGGTATCACCAAAAACAAATAAATTTTTATCATAATTTATTAATACACTTAAAATCTGGGCAAACCAGATTTTTTATTTGAAAACGCTCTATATTAAGGTATAATTAAATAAATAAACTATTAATTATAAATATTTATGCTAAGCGCAAAACAATTAAGACAAAAATTTATTAATTTTTTTGTTTCCAAAGGACATACTGCAATTAAGTCAGCTCCTTTAGTACCGGAAAATGACCCAACAGTATTATTTACTACTGCTGGCATGCATCCTCTAGTACCTTTTTTATTGGGTGAAAAACATCCTGGTGGAAACAAGCTTACCAACGTGCAAAAATGTTTGCGCACTGATGATATCGAAGAAGTGGGAGATGATACCCATGGTACATTTTTTGAAATGCTAGGATACTGGAGCTTAGGGGATTATTGGAAAACTCAGTCTATTCAAAATACTTATGATTTTTATACTCAAGTGTTAAAGATTCCTCATGAAAAAATTGCTGTTACTGTTTTTGCCGGAGATGGCGACGCTCCATTTGATGAAGAATCATATCAGGCTTGGCACGATACAATTGGTATCGATAAAGAAAAAATCTATAAATATTCTAAGAAAGAAAACTGGTGGGGACCAGCAGGCGTTACTGGTCCATGCGGACCATGTACAGAAATGTTTATTGATACTGGCACTAAATCATGCGGACCAGATTGCGGACCGGCTTGTGATTGCGGCAAATTTGTAGAAATTGGCAATAATGTTTTTATGGAATATTTTAAAAATAAAGAAGGTAGTTTTACTCGTCTTGAGCAACGCAATGTTGATGTTGGGCTCGGATTTGAACGTCTACTTATGTTTGTACAAGGCTATAATAATATCTTTCAAACAGAGTTATTTTCCCCAATTATTGAACAAATAAGATTATTATCGGCAAAATATGATGAGAAGGGTGCGCGTATTATTGCTGATCATTTGCGTGCTGCAATATTTATTATCGCTGACGGTGTTGCTCCATCCAATGTTGATCAAGGATATATTTTACGTCGATTGATACGTCGCGCTATAAGATATGCAAATTTATTACAAATTACTGATAAAAATTATCTTGCTACTTTGTCGCAGGTGATTATTGGTACTTTGGGTGATATTTATCCAGAGATTACAAATAGTGGTGAAATTATTGAAATACTTGAAACAGAACAAAGAAAATTTGATAAATGCTTGGAGTGTGGCGAAAAAGAATTTTCTAAATTAATAAATGTATTACGTAGTCACAACCAAACAACAATTTCCGGTCGCAGTGCGTTTAAACTTTACGAATCTTATGGATTACCGATAGAGATGATAGAAGAAATGGCACAAGAAGAAAACTTTTCATTAGATAAAAAAGAATTTGACGAAGCTTATCAAAAACATCAATTATTATCTCGTAAGGGTGCCCAGAAAAAATTTGCTGGTGGTTTAGCAGATCACTCAGATCTTGTTGTTAGATACCACACTGCTGCTCACTTATTGCATACAGCACTGAGAAATATTCTGGGCGACCATGTTGGACAAGCAGGGTCCAATATTACAGCAGAAAGATTGCGTTTTGATTTTCGTCATACAGATAAGCTTACTGATGATGAAAAATTGCAAGTCGAAAATATGGTCAATGAACAAATCGCCAAATCATTGCCTGTGATTATGCAAGAAATGCAATTGTCAGATGCTAAAGCCTCTGGCGCTCTTGGATTTTTTGAGTCAAAATATGGAGAAATAGTTAAAGTTTACACTATTGGCCACAATGATAAAGATTATTTTTCTCGTGAAATATGCGGAGGACCTCATGTTAAAAATACTTCTGAGCTCGGACACTTTAAGATCGTGAGTGAAAAATCAGCTTCAGCTGGTATTCGTCGTATCAAGGCGGTTTTAGAATAAAAAAAATAGCCCGTAGGCTATTATATATGTATTGCTGTAAATTTTTTCTGCATTAATTTTATGTTGAACTCTTTGTCGTTTATTATTTCTACGTAATACAGGCTATCTTCTGATCTGCATATGCCTGTATTTTTCAATTTTTCGATTTCGTCGTCGTTTAGATTAAAAACATTTCTTGCTTTAGAGTAAAACTCCTCTTCTTTATTTGTTAGAAGAGCTTTAATCTTTTTTTGTAGTTTAACAAAGTGATCATACACTTTATCAATGCTGCAAATTATTTCTTCAATTTTTTCATCCCACCCCAGTACCTTGATAAAATCCCCGGTGCTGCGGTAACTAATATTATTTGATTTTAATTTTTCAATTAAAATTTTAATTGTTTCATCAAAATCAAATAATTTTCCGTAGAACGTCAACAAATTTTCGTACATGTTTTTAACCTCCTATATCAAAAATCACGTTGATTATATCAGGTTAGCACTAAATAGTCAAACCTGATAATAATATTTTTCCAAAGAAAAAACCGGGATTAATCCCGGTTAAGTTAGTCTAACCTTTTTTATACAAGCTAGACACTCTGTAAGAGTGCTGCGCCGTATAAGGAAAAATTTGAAAGGACAGGTTTGATTTTGTTGCTTTTGCAACATCTTTAAATTTTTCAAGCATATTGGATATATGTACGTAGACTTTTGCTGAAAAAA
>CAZFAN010000008.1:0-14852 GCA_964516525.1 uncultured Candidatus Saccharibacteria bacterium
TATACTGACGCAGTTGCCCGATAGTACAATATATTATTTTCATCTAGTGCTTCTCCCCAGTGCCACCCGCCTTTATACAGTGTTACTAAAAATATTGTGAGGGCTAGAGCTGCCATGACCAATCCAACTTGCAGTAAATTTATTAATTTATTAAAATCCATAATCCGATCATTGCCTGTGCGAGGCGGCTGTTTCATAATATTTTTTTCTTCATTTTCAACTCCGAGTGCTAAAGATGGAAAAACATCTGTTCCTAGATCAATCGCTAATATCTGTATGCCAGTCAAAGGCAAGGGAAGTCCTGTAAAAAGACCAATCATGGGAGTAAATAACTCTCCAGAATTTGAAGAAAATACATAGTAAACAAATTTTTTTGCATTATCAAAAATCCTTCTTCCCTCTCTTATCGCATTAACAATAGTTGCAAAATGATCATCCATGAGGATCATGTCAGATGCTTCCTTAGCAACATCTGTACCAATTTTTCCCATGGCTACGCCAATATCTGCTTTTACCAAAGCCGGAGCATCGTTTACTCCATCTCCGGTAACAGCCACAACTTCCCTCTTGTCTTGTAAGACTTTGACAATACGCAATTTTTGTTCAGGTTCAATACGTGCAAATACAGTTTCGACATCAAGAATTTTGCTTATAGTGTTATCATCCATCTTTGCCAATTGTTCGCCAGTGATAACCTTAGTATTATTATTCGCTAGACCAGCCATCTTGCTAATAGCTAGAGCAGTTAAGCCATAATCGCCTGTAATCATGTGAATCTTAATTTTTGATTGTCTGCATAGAGATATTGCTTCGGCAACGCCTTCGCGTACTGGATCGATCAATGCTACAAGCCCTAAAAAAATTAAATCATTTTCAAATTTATCAGTATTTTTGTCAGAAATATTAATATTATTTTTTGTATTTCGATAAGCAAAAGCAAGTACCCGTAAGCCTTTTTTAGCATATTTGTCATTTATGGATAAAATATTTTCTTTTTCGCGTGCCGAAAGTCTGCATTTATCAATGATAATATTTGGTGCGCCTTTAGAAAAAATAACATTTTCATGGTTATACTCGTAAATTTTACTCATCATCTTGCGTTCAGATGAAAAAGGAAGCTCTAATATATGATGATATTCTTTTGCGATTTTTGCCTGATCAATATTGTTATTTTGACAATGTTCAAGCAGAGCAATCTCTAAAGGATCTCCGGTATTTTCTTTGCCCAAATGAGCATTGTTGCACAATATCATATTTTGAAATAAAAGATCATTGTTTGTTGGATTGTACACGCTCGATACAGTCATAATCCCCTTGGTAATTGTTCCAGTTTTATCCGTGCAAATAGTTGTTACTGATCCAAGAGTTTCTACATGTACGAGTCTTTTAATCAAGGCGTTTTTTTTCAGCATTCTTTCTGCTCCCAATGACAAAGCAACAGACATTGCCGCTGGTAATCCTTCAGGAACCATGGCTAATCCGGCAGCTATGGCAAATAAGACGCTATTATGAATTTCCTTGCCAAGAACAATCATGATAATCAAAGTTACACTAGTGATGCCAAGAGCAATTTTCGCCACCATTTTACCAGTATGAACCAATTCTTTTTGTAAAGGAGTAAGTTCTTCTTTTATTTCCTGACTTCTTTGCGCAATCGTGCCAAAATGTGTTTGCATACCTGTAGCTATGACAACTGCTTTGGCCTCACCGTCTACAGCGTTGGTGCCCATAAAAATCATATTATCCATATCAATAATACCAACATCTTTTTTAATATTGATTGCTTGTTTTGTTTGGGGTACGGATTCACCAGTCAAAGAAAAGCTATTTACTTTGAAACGATATGCTTCTATAAGTCTGGCATCAGCAGCAATTTTATCGCCAGCTCCTATTACCAAAATATCGCCAGGCACAACATTGCTTGCTAATATTTGCACTTCTTCTCTATTTCTTATTACTCGTGTGTATGAAGGTAAATGTTTAGAAAATGCGTCCATAATTCGCTCGGCCCGATATTCTTGAATAAATCCGATAATAGAATTAATAATAACAATTGTGAAAATCACTATTCCGTCTCTTGGTTCAGAAACAAAATACGCAAGTATTCCTGCGACAATCAAAATGATAGCCATGATATCATTAAATTGTGCTAAGAATTTTAAAATAAGAGGTTTCTTCTTAACCTCTTTGATAATATTTTTTCCGTTTTTTGAAAGCCTTCTATTTACTTCCGGTAAGTCAAGACCTTTTATGTCAGTATTTAATTCTTTGTAAATTGTAGCTAGCGTTTTTTGATAATATTTTTGCATAAATTCAAAAATATAAATTTACATTTGACGATAATTTGCAATTTTGATTTTATGGCGTTTTGGCAATAAATCCCGAAACCCCATCTTCTCCACAAATTCTAATACGTGAAAGTTCAAGTAAATCATTGGTGCTATTGCGATAATCATTAACAGTAGTCGTGGCATATTTATATCCGGCATTTTTTGTTTGGTTGACGATTTCTTCACTATATCTTCCTGCTGGATAACAAAAACTTTCAACCATGCTACCCATCTCTTTTTCAATAATTGTTTTGCTTTCGGTAATTTCTTTGTTTGCTTCATTGGTGCTAAGTTGAGTAAGATTTGGGTGATTGACAGTATGAGAGCCTATTTCCCAGCCAGCGTTTTTTAAGGTACGTATTTCATCCCAGTTAAGATACCCATCAGTTCCAACTTTATTTGGAATAATAAAAATTGTCCCCGTGGCATTGTATTTTTGTAAGACGGGAAATGCATTGTCTAGTGCATCTTTGTATCCATCATCAAATGTTATTACGGCTTTTTTCTTGCCGTCATCAATAAGTATTTTGTTTAAATTAACTATCTCGTAGCCGTTGTCTTTAAGATATTTTATTTGTCCGTCAAAATCACTTGGACTAACACTTAAACTTTTTCCAAGTTTGTCGTTTTGATCAGGATTTACGCGAATATAATGGTACATATAGATCGGATCGGTAAAATCACCAGAAATAGTCTTGGTAGTAGTGGGAGTCGGAGAAGGTGAGTTTTTTGTTTTATTTTTTGTATCACTAGAATTAGTAATTGAGTCTGCGCTTGTAGTAGAAGTAACTTGATTTTCAGTATTTTTGGTATTTTTACCTTTTGCATTGTTATACAAAAATAACCCGCCAAATATAAAAATAATGATTATTAGCAATAAACCAAATTTTTTCATAAATATATTATAGCAAAAAAATATTAAATAGTATTAAACTAAAAACTAGCTTAAAATAAATTCTAATTAATTATTTATGATTTGAATTTAAATAATTTTAGATACAGTAAAATACCAATTAAAATTATCATTGCAATACTCATGCCAATAAGAACCCAAGCATTAATATAAAGCCCATAAACAATCCAAAGTATTTGCCCAGACATGTTCATCAATAGCCATACTATTGAAAGATCACGAGTAGATTTTGTCTTATAACAACGAATAATTTCAGGAATCATGGATGTGGCAACCAGTATTCCTGCACAAATTCCGATAATAGTAATAAGCATTATTTATTTTCCAGTCTAAATTTAAATATTTCTGAGAAATTTAAGGTTTTATCTGGCCCATCATTAAGATAAAATTTTACTTTCATCGAACAGTTATCAAGATCAGTAATTACTGGCCACAATGTACGTAGTGGCAAATTTAGCGAAGGTCCCTCTGATGAATCATTGCAAAATCCATAAACTAAGCTTAAAGCGTCAAATCCATCTTTGTCACTAAATTTTTTTCCGTTGTTTTTTATTAAATATTCGTTAAGTTTAGCAAAACGATTAAATGTATTGTAGTTAGCTTCCGGATCTGTTGCAGGAAAATCAGAAACCTGCGGATATTTGTGTACTGGGTGATTGGTCATCACGCGTGGTTTATTGTAAATATAGGTAAAAATTGGACTCATATCTTTTTCGGAAAATTCAATTATTAAAGAAGTTCCTGATCGATCAGTAACCATATAGTGAAATCCATCAATAATCATGTATATCTGATTGTTTCTAGCTACTGCTTCAGCTTCTTGGCATGTTTTTGCTTTTTCTAATATCAATCTAGAAAATTGTTGTGCTGCTAACCCTTGTGCATCGTCAAAATCTTTTTTTACTTCTTTGGCAACATTCTGATCAACTAAACAGCTAATGGCTAATCCTTCAGAATTTAATCCGTCAAATATTCCTGACATAAGATCCATAGAACCAAGTACGATACTTGCGTATCCTTCATCTTCAGGATAAATTTCTAAAGCATAGTTTCGTGAAATCAAATTGTTTCCTGCTCCAGTCCCTTGGTTGGTAAATTGTGCAAAATTGGCTGTATAAAAATCAGTATTGCGCGCGACAAATGCATGATTATTAGCACTATACTCGCGAGGAAAGAATATGGCCGAGCATCCTGCTTGTCCAATATCATACATCAATAAACTAGTATTAAAATTATGGTTGGTATCAAGCTGGAATGATTCTTCTACTCCCTTCATACGCTGGGATAGTATTTGGTCATGTTTCGCAATATACTCTTCACGAGTTTTACGATTTGCTTGATTGATAAAAGGTAATAATTTAACACCATAATTTTCTTTGGCAATATCAGCAATTGCTTTGCCTATATCTTTATTGTTGCCTTTAAGAACAATATGTCGCACTTCCATGTAAGTATCATCGCGTTTTGGTAAAATAATTTCATTTTTTTGAATGACACTATTTTGCGTATGATCTTGCATAGTCCTCCTTATTTATAATTATTTTTTACCCAATCTTTTGCCCGATCGATTTCCCCATCTTCTAGTGGTCCTTCTTTGTCTTTAACGAAAAACGTTTCTACATTTATGATTTTTGCGCCTTTATTTTCGAGTTCTTTGGCGGTATGTTTGGCTGCATATCCTAACATCTTGATAAAATTCTTAAAAAAGAAATTCTTATCTTCGTATCTGATTGCTGTATCAAAAGCTAAAACTCTTGTTTTTGATAGATAATTATCGGGAATCTTTGCCATAAATTCTTTAAGTGTTGGAGTAGGTTTTCCTGCGTAAGTCGGAGAGCCAATAATTAATAAATCCAGATTTTTAAGTTGACTAATTTTTGCTTCTTTAGAAAGAACAATTTTATCAGCATCTAGTTGCAAAGCTCTTGCCATGGCTTGAGCTATTTTTTCAGTATTGCCATAAGCCGAGTCATAAATAATAAGTATATTCATAAAATTTTATTTAAGGATGTAATAATTTCCAAAATATTGATGGAGTAGAGATCTGACTTTCTATGACAATTGGAGTTGTTTTCACACTTTCTCCTGATTTTACAGTAATCATGCCAACTTCTGCACCTTGTGTAAGCGGCGCATTTATATCATTTATTTGACTTATAATTTCAATCTTTTGTCCATTTGTTACAAGAATGCCGACATTGTCTTTGGCAATAAGATTTGTTTTCCCGCTCCATGGAACATTGATATTACCAACAACTTGTCCCTTGGTAACTGCAGTTTCTACGGCTAAGCATTGAGTATTTGTTTGCACGAATTTTAGTGCATCAGCTAAAACTGTTTGCAAATCTGTATCACCAAGAATGGCTGCAATTTGTGTTATTTCTTTGCCATCAACAGTATTTTTCGCAGAAAATAAGAAACATCCACCAGCCTCGTCAGTATTACCAGTCTTGATACCCATAATATTATTTTGTCCAAGCAATGTATTTACATTGTATACAGTACCAGCAACCGGCAGGGTTACTTCAGATTGTCCGACAATTTCTGCTAGCACTGGCTCTTGCAATGCATAATTTCCAAGCACTACCAGATCTTGTGCGCTACTAACTGTTTTTGGTGAAAAACCGCTTGCATCAGCAAAATTTGTTTTTGTTAATCCCCAAGTCTTAGCTTGATTATTAGCATAAGCTAAGTATTTTTCCATTGAGCCAAAAGCCCAAGAAGCCAACGCTTCGGCAATATTATTACCAGATGGTAGCATCAAAGCTTGTAATGCTTGATATTCTGTCAAAGACTCATTGAGGGCAATTGGTACAACTGATTGATTTTGTGCCAAATATTCATTGTATTTATCAATATCTGCTTGAGTAAAAGTGATTGAAGGACCTTGTTCGCCAGCTTTAAGAGGCTTTTGTTGTAACACGGAGATTGCTAACATTGTTTTTGCGATACTAGCAATTGGCGCACTAACTTGTTCGCCATTGGTAGCTACTACACCATAATCTTTAGCTCCGATTGCAGCTTGTCCTTTTGCTGGCCATACTACTTTTGATGCTGTTACTTCTGGCGGAGCAATTACATCAGTACTGGCTGATAATTTTGGGGCAGGTTTGGCAATAGCCCAAATCACATATCCAACAATAAGTATGCCAATAACAATTAAAATAATTATTTTTTTATCTTTAAACATATTCCCTTCCTTTTTAGATTAAATATAATTTATATTATTATCTCGTATAAAAAATAATTCGTAAAGTTGATATTCAATAATGATAAATTCTCATTTAATTAGTTAGTTCTTCTTTTTTCTTTTTAACAAAATCAATCCAATTTCCTAGTACCTCAAGAACCAATTTAAATGGCGCTTCGATAATAAAATCAAGAAAAAATAAAAAGAAATTTATGCCAGTAAAAGTTTCTGCAAGCCAATGACCAATTTTTAAAAATGGTAAAAATAAAAAATCTATAATTGTTGAAAGCATACCTTCTTTTTTGGTTGTAACGAGCAAATCATTTGCGGATTGACGGATGCGAAATGCCAAAAAGCTAACTACACTCAAGAAGAAAAAGAAGAAAAATCCGCTCACAATATTAAAGTCCAGGCTCACCAGCGCCCATATTACAAGCGCAAAAACTCCGCCAAAAACCACAAGATATAGTATTTTTAAGGTCATAGTCATTGGCGCGCTAACTGAAAATCTTACCTTATTTTCTGCAATTATTAATTTTTCTCTACCATAAACTATATATTTGATATCTTCGACTAGCTTTTCAGTGTTTTCTTTGCCCGGAATATTTATTAGCGAAGCAGATAAGACCATGACAAATAAAGGAAATACTAGATTAATTCCAAGTGGTAACCAATTTATATACCCACTTAGATACAAATCATAAGGAATTTCTACCAATACTCCTAAAGTCACTTTTGTGATAAGGACAAATATGATTGCGCGAATAATACTGCGATGAAGCTTTTGTTCAGTATTGGCATGATATGCTTCAATAATTTTCCTGGCTTCTTCTTCTAACACCTGCGGATGATAAAAAATTTTCTTAACGGTTTTTGCGTCCTTGCTAATAATTTTTTGTAATATTATAAACAATGGGTTATATGATTTTACTTTTTTACCCAATTTTTTATTAGCAGGGTTTTTTATATCTGATTCAATTTTTGCCGTAATATCAATTATTTTTTGTTTATCAAAAGTTAAATTTAGATAGTCAACGCTAATTTTTGTCCAAGACGAATAATATTTTTTCCAAAGATAAAAACGCAATGTTGTTATATCTGATTTAAGAAAAATAGTATGTAGAGCCAGTGATAATTGTACAGAATCTACTTTATTTCTTTTATCTTTTTGTAAGTCACTGGTGATACTTTTTTGCAAAGTTTTAAGTAATATTTCTTCTTGGGCATGTGACACAAGTTGTTCTTCTATTTCTACAGATGCTAATGGTATAAAATATCCTTGCTCTTTTTTATCGGAGAAAGTTTTGATTAGTATTAGATATTTATCAATTATTGTTTTTGTTTTTTTAATATCATCTACGCCCACAAGATCATTTTTAATGTATCCAGATTGTATCAGTTCGTTGATAAGTCCTTCTGCTATCTGACTGCTTGTTTGATTGAATTGTAGTCTTCTGGTGACGATTCTTTGTATTGCCCCACGACGAAGCAAATGCTCTTCTTTAAAATCAATCGCACTACGAATTTTTTCATACGCAAAAGCTGCAGATTTGACCACCTTACTTACATGTACCAAAGAAGTTTTTTTCTTTTTTTGCTGTGCTTGAATTTCTTCAAGTCTTTCAATCAACTTCTTGGTCGCTATAAGTGGCTCTCTGCTAGTAAGCTTTACTTTTTGTTTGATGGGAAAATTTTCTGGCAATGGACTCATGTTTTTCACTGCCTATTTATTTTATTATTCGTCTTGGTTGTGTAATTCCCACTATACCATAATTATTAGAATAAAATAAAATAGTTTTTTAAAACAATAAAAAAAGAATCAAAAAAAGATTCTTTTCTGGCGGAGGCGAGAGGATTCGAACCTCTGTGGCGGCTTTTATACCACCGACGGTTTAGCAAACCGTTCCCTTAAGCCACTCGGGCACGCCTCCATTTTTTTACAAATCCTCTTTTTGTCATCCTGAGTTCGCCTACTGGCGGAACGAAGGATCTAAGTTTTTAGATTCTTCTTTTGTCGTATTTTTTATGTATCAGAATGACACTACAGTATTAAAAAATATTGTAGTGGTGCGCCCGGCAAGATTCGAACCTGCGACCTTCAGCTCCGCAAGCTGACGCTCTATCCAGCTGAGCTACGAGCGCAAACCAACCTTATTTTATCAGCTATTGGATTGATTTACAAGATAAAAAACGCTATAATTCAAATTAAGCTAATAGTTAATCGCTATAAGCTAATTATTTTATTGGAGAGGTCGCATAGTGGTCTAGTGCAACTGTCTTGAAAACAGTCAGGGGTGCAAGCTCCTCGTGGGTTCGAATCCCACCCTCTCCGCCAGGATTTAATAAGTATGAATGAAATATATATAAGGCAGATTCTTTATAAAGATATTCCACGAAAAATTTACCATAAAGGTTGGTCAATATCCTTTCCTCTTGGTACAAAAGATAGTTATTTTAAGTTGAGCGATGATTTGGTAGATTATGATTTATGTAAGGTAATTGCGAAAATCAAAAATCTTCCTACTGGAGTCATGCATGTTGAAGCACTTGGACAATTTAATTATTTTAGAATAACTTATTACCCAGAAAAAATTACTGACGAAAAAGTTATTGATTTTGCAAAAAACATTAATTTTAAAAAGTAAAACTATCATCAGAATCATATAATTAGATATTGTTACTTCTTAAACAAAAAACCATTTCGGTTCTTTTTATTTCTAAAATTTTTGTTTGCATAATTAGTAAAAAAAGATAAATTTAGAGTAAATCTTTTATAATCTTAAGCTAAAAAATATAAAATATGGATATCGAAACATATCAAAAAGAAATTTTGGACGCTTTCTCTAAAATTGATAAAATGCCAAACCGTCGGCCTCATACAAAACAAAGTGCGGTAATACATTTAATGGAAGAAATTGGAGAAATAGCTCGTCAAGTTACAAATGAATATCATAGACCTGAAAAATTTGATAAAGAAAACTTTGGTTCCGAACTCGCTGATATTTTAATGTTTATTGTTCTGTTAGCTAAACAATATAATATAGACATATCAAAAGAAATGAAAATCGCCATTAAACGTGTAAAAAATAAAATTGATAGATTGATAGTTTGAATATAGTTAAGTGAAATAAAAAAACAATAAATTTTATTTACAACGGCCACAAAAGATATACTTGGAAAATATAATATTGATATAAAAATTGACAAAATTTATTGCCAGGAATTAGTAAACGATAAAATTTACTATTTTTAACTAAATTTATATTGATTGACGTATTGTATATTTTATGGTAAAATTCTGCCATATTTGTTTAGTTAACAATTATTTTTGACCTGACGAGGTCGCAAAACATACGTACTTCCCGTGCGCGGGATAGTGGAGAATGCAATGAGAATCAACAACATTGGCGATCTGGAGCTTACTTATTTTGAAAAGGGGATGGATAGGTTATGCTTAGATTTAATTTTGGATAAACCCGTGACAATTGAGTCAGAGAAACTTGTAGCCTGGCAAAATCATCCGGATTACGTTCATGTGTTGGATAAAAATATAAGATCATTTGCACATGACTGGTTAAATAAAGGAGTCGTAATTGTTAAGCACGATAAACTCATAGTAGACAAATCTTTGTTAACTGGTCCAGAAAGAGAAATAGAACTTTATGGGCTTAGTTTAATCCCAAAGAAAATTTTACATGCCTTAACACAAACAAACTACTCGGAGATACATATTTCTCTCGAGAAAGACGAGGAAAGAGAAAATGAATATCACCTTGCAATTACAATATTTACAAGTGAGGTGATTAAAAAACCCAATAATCTTTTTAAGGCTTTCGTAAAAAAGTTCAATAAGGCTTTAGCAAAAAGCTTTAAATAAATAATTTATTTTAAAACCCCTATTTTTACAAATAGGGGTTTCTTTTTGATAAATTCGTTTACTCCACAAAAGTAAGAGCGAAACCTTTTTGATCATAACGTCCGGCACGGCCGATACGATGCACATAATCATCATAGGTTTGAGGTATCGTGTAGTTAATTACATGAGTAACATCTTTAATATCAAGTCCGCGTGCTGCTACATCTGTTGCTACTAAGATATTTACAATATCATTGCGAAAACTTGTTAGCGCTCTTTGACGTTGATGCTGGCTTTTATCTCCATGTATAGAAGCTGCATGAAATCCGGCTACGGTTAGTGAATTTGCCAATTTTTCCACTTCTGCTTTGGTTTCAGAAAATACTACTGCTTTTTTCACTTCTGTTTTGGATAATATGTCACGAAGTTGTTCAAATTTGTATGATTTATCTTTCACTCTTATGATATCTTGGTCAACATTGGCAGTTGTTTGGCGATTGTTTATCTCGCAAATTTGTGGGTCTTTGCAAAATTGTTTGACCAAATCTTTGATTTTTATAGGTAAAGTTGCACAGAAAAATAATGATTGTCTATTTTCTGGCATTTGGCTTAATATTTCTTTGATATCATCCAAAAAACCCATATCCATCATACGATCTACTTCATCAAGTACAATATTTTGATAATGCTTAAAATCAAGTGCATGACGTTTTTGCAAATCTTTCAATCTTCCTGGCGTACCAATAACAAAATTTGGTCGACGACGTAAATTGTTGATTTGTCTATATATTGGCATGCCACCTACGCAAGCTGCAGAAAATATGCGCATAAACATAGAAAATTGTCTAAATTCATTTTCAATTTGTAAGGCTAGCTCACGAGTTGGGGCAATAATTAGGACATTTTGTGATTTGTCTTTATATACTTTATTAATTAAAGGCAATAAAAATGCTCCAGTTTTTCCAGTACCGGTATTTGCCAATCCTATCACATCGCGACCCGCAATTGCATATTTCATAGATTTGTCTTGAATAGGAGTTGGAACTGTAAAATTTCTTTTCTTTAAATTGTTTTCAAGGTCCTTGCAAAATCCAAAATCTGCAAAAGTTGTTGTAACTTTTTCTTCAATTTTTTCTTGTTGCTCAGGTGCTTTTTTAATAAATTTAGAAACATCGATTTTTTCACTAAAGCGATTTCTTCTTGAATTTTTACCGAAATTTCCTCCTGGTCGTCGATTGAAACGACGTTTTTGCCACGAATTAGCTGGACGGTATGGTCGTCCGCCAAAACTTCTTCTGTTTTGCATAATAAATTTCCCAATAAATTTTTGTCGTAAAGCAAAAATTTAAAAATAATAATTAATTCAATATTGCTGTATAGAATATCGAATTAACTATTTATCTAAAATTCAAAAATCTATAGAACAATTATTTACGATTGAAAAACTAGTATAACATAAAATACCTATTTTGTAAACCAATAAACTCAATTTACCATATTTAATCGCGAATCTTACACACAAATGATATAATATTTTTAAAATTAAAAATTAAATTATATAAATATGAATATCGTAAAGGTTGGGCAAAAATATGGTGAAATAAAAAGAATTGTCGAAATTATTCAAATACTTTTTAAATATGGATTAGAAGATATTTTTGATAAAAATGCTCTAGCGCAAAAATTTAATATTTCACCGACGACTAAAGAAGATAAGAAAAATAAAGAAATTATTACTCCGGAGAAAGTGAGAATGGCGCTTGAAGAGCTCGGACCTGCTTTTGTTAAACTTGGTCAATTATTAAGCACAAGGCCTGATATTATTCCTGCAAACTATATTATCGAATTACAAAAGCTTCAGGACCATGTAGCTTCTTTTAGTTATCAGGAAGTAAAAACACAAGTTCATAATTCTCTTGGCGATACCATTGAGAACAAATTTAAAAGTTTTGATCATGTGCCAGTTGCGGCTGCCTCTATCGCACAAGTACACATTGCAGTGTTGCCTGATGGCACCAAAGTAGCTGTCAAAGTTAAGCGTCCAAATATCGAAAAGGTAATTTTGGCTGATACGGAAATTATTATGGAACTTGCGCAGTTTATTAAAAATAATGAAATGGTCAATGAATCATGGAGGCCAACCGAGCTTGCCGAAGAATTCAAAAATTCTATTCAACAAGAGCTAGATTTTTCCAATGAGATCAACAATCAAAACAAATTTTATAATAATTTTTTAGAAGAAAAAAGTGTAAAAATACCAAAGATTTTTTTAGATTATTCTAAAAAAGATATTATTACTATGGAGTATTTACAAGGTACGAAGCTGCAAAAAATCATTCGTTCTAAGGGCAATACCAATCTTAAAAAACAAATCGCAAGTATTGGAGCACATGCAATATTGAAACAAATTTTTATTGACCATTTTTTTCACGGAGATTTGCATCCAGGAAACTTGTTTTGGATTGCTAATGAGCGCAAGCTCGGATTTATTGATTTTGGATTAGTTGGCATGGTTAATCAAGACGAACTCAAGGCGCTTACAATGATGCTTATGGGAGTGACGGAAAATGATGCTACTAAGTTGACCTTGGGTATTGAGGGATTGGGTATCATAGATACAAGTGACCAATCAGCCAAGCTAAAAAATCGTATAGAAAAAATGTTAGCAAAATATTTTGATAGCAAACTTGAAGAAATACAGATGTCTATTTTTATCAAAGAGATATTTGATATTATGCATGATTTACAAATTCGCTTTCCAGTTGACCTTGTGGTGTTGGCAAAAAGTCTAATTTCTGTCGAAGGCTTTGCTACTGAGCTTGATCCAAATTTTAATATGTTTACATTTTGTCGTCCTTATATTGAATTGGCATTGGAAAATCAATATGATTTAAAACATATTAAAAGTGATCTTGAAAATACTTTTTTTCAATCAACAAGATTTATCAAAGGACTGCCAAATGATTTGTATTGGATCTTAAAAAGAGTTAAAAACAATAATTTCAAAATCAAGCTTGAACATTTGCATTTGCAAAAATTATTAAATGGTATTGAAATTGTTGGCAACCGTGTGTCATTTAGCTTGATTGTGGCGGCTCTCATTATAGGTTCGTCTTATGTGATTCCTTATTACAGGGGCTTGGGGTTATTCGGATATATTATGGCTTCCCTACTTGGCATCGGCTTATTAATATCAATGTTTAAAAAAAATAAGTTGTAATTAATTATCAGAGTGGACTATATAAAATTTTCTCTGTATATTGCTCCTTGATTTTTTAAAAATTGAGGAGTATTTTTGTTTAAGCTAAAAGTACATTAAAAATAAGGAGAAGAAATAATGATAGCAAAGTTTAAACAAATTAATAAGGATAGTTTTAAAAAATATCCGTTTTTAGAAAACATTATTAGTCTTGATAGTAATATTTACTATCGTATTAGAAAAATGAACAGAAATTTTTTAAATATATCCTTATTACAGAAAAAAATAGGAAGTTGTCGGGTATACAAGGATTTGTATATAGTAATGACAGATGGAGCTATTGAAAAAATTTGTACGGATTTTCATAACACCGTTGGCAAGGCTTTATTAAGTTGCGCAAAGTATATTAAAAATCATCTCGTGCATTGTATTGTTTACGATGAATTCAATGCAAATAATGACGATGGTGTTATTGATAAAATAATTTTGGTTTTTCCAAACTCTCAGATCTAATAGTTTATTTTAAGCACTCTATATGAGTGCTTTTGTTTTTTTCGATTGATCATAAATTAGCACTTTATTTTAAATTTGATAGTATTATATTAAGAATAAATATTTAAAAAGGAGACAATATGGAATTAGAAAACAAAGTTGCTATCGTAACTGGAGCAGGACAAGGTATTGGAAAAGGTATTGCACTTGCTTTGGCACAACAAGGAGCCAAAGTGATTGTTAGTGATATCAATGAAGAACATTGCAACGAAGTAGTTGCTGAAATTGGTCAAGACAAGGCCATGGCAGTTGTTTGTGATGTTTCAGACAAGGCTGCTGTGGATAATCTAATCGCTAAAACTCAAGAAAAATTTGGACAATTAGATATCTTAGTAAACAATGCTGGCGTTTATCCATTCAAATCATTTCTTGAATTAACAGAAGAAGAATGGGAAAAAGTTTTAAATGTTAATCTTAAAAGTATGTTTTTAACTTCACAAGCTGCTGCTAAGGTTATGACAAACGGTGGAAAAATTGTGGATATTTCCTCAATCGCTTCGGTAGTCGGATTTGAAGGTTTAACTCATTATTGCGCTTCTAAAGGCGGAGTAAATGGATTTGTTCGCGCTCTTGCTTTAGAACTTGCAAAAAATAAAATCAACGTAAACGCTGTTGCTCCTGGTGCTATTACTACTCCTGGTGCTTCTGGCGGATCAGAAGAACAACAAAAGCAAACTATCGCGATGATCCCAGCTGCTCGTATGGGAGAACCTGCTGATATTGCCAATGCAGTAGTATTCTTAGCCTCCGATAAAGCAAATTATATAACTGGACAAGTATTAGTTGTTGATGGTGGTTGGACGCTAAGATAA